>NZ_JBFRTU010000011.1:0-26611 GCF_041474275.1 Vibrio sp. 10N.222.52.B7
AGGTCGTGGGCTATCAATTACAATAGTTCCCTTGCCACTAGTTATCTCAAAACCACTATCCACACGCTCAACAGTTGCTAACCATTCGCCATTACCTTTAACGATGGCTGCACTGCCGTTAGCTTCTAGGTCACCTTCAACTTTTACTAGAGTTTTTTCAAAGTCGCCGTTGCCACGGAAAATGATCTCACCATCCTTGCGTTGTACAGTACCTACCCACTCACTGGTGTTTTCGTCGATAACGTGGATTTCACCGTTAATGATCTTAATTGTAAGGTCACGCTCTTCCATCTCGGGACGGTCTTCACCGAATTCAGGAGACCAACGTGGTGTAGCGTCAACATCAACGTCTGGGTGTTGTGGGAGATAATCCACATCATTGTCGCTATTGGAACTAGACGACGTGCTCAAAAGCCCTGCAACCAATGCAGCAGAAGCGGCACCAACTGCAGCCCAAGTACCGTTAGATTGTTTTTCGTAAGTGACGTCATCGATTGTGGCTGTCGTGCCCGGAGTTGCATTCGCGTATTGTTCGTTTAACTTATACTGAACAGAAGCATCGATAGCGTTCATCTGCCCGTCAATAAGTTGAAGTGTTTGTTGGTTTGCTAGCTCTACGTCAACTTGAGGTGCAGAAGCAAAAGCAGGTGCTGCTAATACGCTAGAAATTGATATGGCTAAGAGTGATGCTTTCATAAAGTAGGATCTCGTTATTGAATGGAGCGTCTTGCTATCAATGCCTCCTTGGCAAGTGCGTTTATTATTCTCGGTGGTGAGGTTTTCAACAATATAGCCAGCTAGTGTTAATGTATAAATTGGATTTATGCTTTTATGATATTTTGGCTAATCATTAGGCTTTTAAATGATTTGTATGTGTAGTTTGAGTTCTCTACTTTATGTGTTGGCTTTTCATAAGTATTGATAGAAGGCGCGAGGTAAATATGTTCGGTTGGATAAAAGCTTGGATTAGGAAATACGATAAGTGGTGTGAAGAGCTTGGGCTAACGCCTGAAAACAAGCGCAGTTGTGTTCCTTATCGTCGAGATCCTCAAGGGCAGCAAGCTGAGAGTGGGAAAGATGACACAGCAAACAAGTGATTTTCCGCTATTTGATACACATTGCCACGCAGACTTTGAGGCGTTTGAGCAAGGTTTTACCCATGAGCTGAGCATTGAGGGATATATCAAAGAGGCAAAACAGGCTCAAGTTGAGAAGTTACTCATCCCTTCTATCGGTCAAAATAACTGGCATAAGCTTGAGAAAATTGCGCAATCTCACCCTAATGTTTACTACGCATTAGGCTTTCATCCTTACTTTTTAGA
This sequence comes from Vibrio sp. 10N.222.52.B7, assembly GCF_041474275.1. NCBI lineage: Bacteria > Pseudomonadati > Pseudomonadota > Gammaproteobacteria > Vibrionales > Vibrionaceae > Vibrio > Vibrio sp. 10N.222.52.B7. Next base: position 1,323 of record NZ_JBFRTU010000011.1, read on the forward strand.
GCAAGCGGATGAGATGCAATTTGAAGAACTTCACCAACTACTCGCATCAAAAACACGTCAGTGTGTGGCCATTGGTGAGTGTGGGTTGGACTTTTTTGTGGATGTGGAACAGGAGAAACAAGAGCGCTTTTTCATCCAGCAAATGGAACTTGCCAAGGAGTTTGACCTGCCTTTAATCATCCATGAGAGGAAGTCTTACAACCGACTTATCGAGCTAATAAAGCAGCATAAGTTCACCTTAGGTGGTGTGATTCACGGTTTTTCTGGGAGTGAACAGCAAGCTTTGGCGTGGATCAAGCTCGGTTTCTATATTGGCGTCGGTGGAACGATAACTTACCCAAGAGCGCAAAAAACACGCACAACCATCGCAAAATTGCCCCTTGAATGTCTGGTATTGGAAACGGATGCTCCGGACATGCCCATGTATGGAAAACAAGGAAATGTTAATCATTCCAAATATTTAGTTACGATCTTAAATGAACTTTTTTTGCTTAGAAAAGAGCCAAAGCAATCGATTGCAGCGCAAATTTGGCAAAATAGCCATCGCGCATTCGGTATATGTGAATAAAATCGAAGGTTTTTGTTTATCGTTTGCGTAAATTGCACTGAGCTTGTGATTTGGGTCACATTTGCGTGTGAATGGTACATGAATCTTCTACGAAAGTGTGAGGACGGCATTACTTTATTAGTGGTCGCATGAGTATAATTGCCTCCGCTTTATAGCCCCATTTTGTAACACGCCAATAAATAACTAATAAGGAAGTCATAAACTATGAGCCTGTTTATGAGCCTAGTCGGAATGGTTGCACTGATCGCAATCGCAGTACTACTATCTGACAACCGCAAAGCTATTAATCTAAGAACAGTGGGTGGCGCTTTCGCTATCCAATTCGCACTTGGTGCATTCGTACTTTACATCCCTTGGGGTCGTGATCTACTTGCAGGTTTCTCTGCTGGTGTAGCAAACGTGATCGACTACGGTAAAGACGGTACTGGTTTCCTATTCGGCAGCCTAGTTAACTTCTCAGTTGACGGTATCGGTTTCATCTTTGCTTTCCAAGTACTACCAACTCTGATTTTCTTCTCTGCACTTATCTCTGTACTTTACTACATTGGTGTTATGCAAATTGTAATCAAAGTTCTTGGTGGTGGTCTTCAGAAAGCTCTAGGTACTTCTCGCGCCGAGTCTATGTCTGCAGCAGCAAACATCTTCGTTGGTCAAACTGAGGCACCTCTAGTTGTTCGTCCATTTGTTCCTAAAATGACTAACTCTGAACTATTCGCAGTAATGTGTGGTGGTTTGGCTTCTGTAGCTGGTGGTGTACTAGCGGGTTACGCATCTATGGGTGTACCTCTAGAGTACCTTGTAGCAGCATCATTCATGGCAGCACCAGGTGGTCTACTATTCGCTAAAATCATCAAGCCTGAAACAGATACGCCAGACGACAACATCGCTGACGAAATGGACGGTGGCGATGACAAACCAGCTAACGTTATCGACGCAGCAGCAGGTGGCGCATCAGTTGGTCTACAACTAGCACTTAACGTTGGTGCAATGCTACTAGCATTCATCGGTCTAATTGCTCTAATCAACGGTATCCTAGGTGGCATCGGTGGTTGGTTCGGTATGGAAAACCTAACTCTAGAACTTCTTCTAGGTTGGATCTTCGCACCGCTAGCATTCATCATTGGTGTTCCATGGGAAGAAGCAACTATCGCTGGTTCTTTCATTGGTCAGAAGACAGTTGTTAACGAATTCGTTGCATACCTAAACTTCGTACCATACGTTGGTGAAAACGCTCAAGTTGTTGCAGCAACTGGTCAAGTGATGTCTGAGAAGACTCAAGCTATCATCGCATTCGCACTATGTGGTTTCGCAAACCTTTCTTCAATTGCGATTCTTCTAGGTGGTCTAGGTGGTATTGCACCAAGCCGTCGCCACGACATCGCACGTATGGGTGTTAAAGCGGTAATTGCTGGTACTCTATCTAACCTGATGGCAGCAACAATTGCTGGCTTCTTCCTGTCTTTCTAATTAGTTAGAAATCGATATATAGACGCCATAATAATATCGCCCCGTAGCAAGAAATTGCTGCGGGGCTTTTTTGTTTTTAGGCCTGCCGTTTTTAGTATATGCACGCGCTTATGCTTAGATTCGATGTAGGGTCTAGAATGTTTTTTTGAGATACAAACCGTTTGCGTTCTAAGGAGCACTACAATTTATTGATGGATACCTATAATGTATAAGCTAAAGGGATAGGATGTCTCTGTTGGCAAGAAAGTAACCTCGAAATCAACTCGAACGTTATTCTTCTGGGATTAAGCCAAAATTAGCGATACGCTATAGATGTTAGACACAACATGACTGATTTGTTGTGCCATAGACCAAACTGGTACTGTGCGGTGACAAGGATTGCAATTGGTAGCGAAAGTTATCAAGTCTTCAGGGAACCAAGTCCGTTCATTTGTGGCTACTGAGCATTACTAAAATATCCATCTATACTGGATGGAGGGCGAAGTAGTTAACTATTTGAATATATTGATCGGAGATAGAAATGAGCGATTTAAAAGCAGCAGCTCTACGTGCACTTAAACTTATGGACCTAACTACGCTAAATGACGACGATACTACTGAAAAAGTAGTGGCGCTTTGTCATGACGCGAAGACTGCAGTAGGCAACACCGCTGCAATCTGTATTTACCCTCGCTTTATCCCAGCAGCTAAGAAAGCGTTGCGTGAGCAAGGTACTCCAGAAGTACGCATTGCGACTGTAACTAACTTCCCTCATGGTAATGACGACATCGAAATTGCTGTTGCAGAAACAAAAGCAGCGGTAGCGTACGGCGCAGACGAAGTTGACGTAGTATTCCCATACCGTGCTCTTATTGCTGGCAACGAAGAAGTTGGCTTTGAGCTAGTTAAACAGTGTAAAGCAGCTTGTGGTGACATCACGCTTAAAGTGATCATCGAAACAGGTGAACTGAAAGAAGAAGCACTGATCAAGAAAGCTTCTCAAATCTGTATCGAAGCAGGTGCAGACTTCATCAAAACTTCAACAGGTAAAGTGCCAGTAAACGCGACTCCAGAGTACGCGCGCATGATGCTTGAAGTTATTCGTGACATGGGCGTTGCTAAAACAGTTGGTTTCAAACCAGCTGGTGGCGTACGTACTGCTGAAGATGCAGCACTATACCTAGCAATGGCTGATGAGCTATTAGGCGCTGAGTGGGCAGACAACATGCACTACCGTTTTGGTGCTTCAAGCCTACTAACTAACCTTCTTAATACATTAGAAGTGACAGACCAGACTGCTGATCCAGCAGCATACTAATATCCCAATCGGGTGTAACAAGATTTAGTCTGTTTGATGGAGTGGCGTTAAGTCACTCCACATTACCTCTTTCCCTACAAACCATACTCACTAGAGTTTGGGAGGCACTAATGTATCTACCTCAAGAAATTATTCGCAGAAAACGTGACGGTGAAGTCCTAACAGCTGAAGAGATTAACTTCTTCATTCAAGGCGTAGCTAAGAACACGGTTTCTGAAGGCCAAATTGCAGCATTCGCAATGGCTATCTTCTTTAATGAAATGACAATGCCAGAGCGTATCGCACTAACGTGTGCAATGCGTGACTCAGGCATGGTGATTGACTGGAGCCACATGAACTTTGATGGCCCAATCGTTGATAAACACTCTACTGGTGGTGTTGGTGACGTAACTTCTCTGATGCTTGGCCCTATGGTGGCAGCATGTGGCGGTTTCGTTCCAATGATCTCTGGTCGTGGTTTAGGCCACACTGGCGGTACGCTAGACAAGCTTGAATCTATCCCTGGCTACAACATTACACCAACCAATGATGTGTTCGGTGCAGTAACGAAAGATGCTGGTGTAGCGATCATCGGTCAAACAGGCGATCTAGCACCTGCTGATAAGCGTGTTTACGCAACTCGTGATATCACAGCAACAGTCGATAACATCTCGCTGATCACGGCTTCAATCCTATCTAAGAAACTGGCTGCGGGCCTTGATTCTCTAGTGATGGATGTAAAAGTAGGTTCAGGCGCATTCATGCCGACTTACGAAGCATCTGAAGAGCTAGCGAAATCTATCGTTGCAGTAGCAAACGGTGCGGGTACTAAAACAACAGCAATCCTAACGGACATGAACCAAGTGCTGGCTTCTTCAGCGGGTAACGCAGTAGAAGTTCGTGAAGCGGTTCAGTTCCTAACGGGTGAATACCGTAACCCTCGCTTGTTAGAGATCACTCTAGCATCGTGTGCTGAAATGCTGGTGCTCGGTAACCTAGCTAAAGACTCAGACGAAGCGCGCGAAAAACTGATGGCAGTACTGGATAACGGTAAGGCAGCAGAGTGCTTCGGTAAAATGGTAGCGGGCCTTGGTGGTCCAGTTGATTTCGTAATGAACTACGATAACTACCTAGAAAAAGCAGACATTATTAAGCCAGTGTACGCGTTAGAAAGCGGTGTGGTATCAGCAATGGATACTCGTGCAATTGGTATGGCTGTGGTTGGTATGGGCGGCGGTCGTCGTGTAGCAACTGACAGCATTGATTACGCAGTCGGTTTTGATCACTTCATTCGCCTAGGTGAAGTAGCAAGTGAAGATAAGCCATTAGCAATGATTCATGCTCGCAACGAACAACAGTGGCAAGAAGCTGCAACAGCATTACAAAATGCAATCACTGTGGGCGGAGAATATACAGCAACGCCAGACGTTTACCGTCAGATTCGTTCTGAAGACGTGTAAATAACAGGTATCGGTATACCTCGCGTATACCGATAAACAGAGTTCTGGTGCAAAGAGCAATAAGTTGGTGAAGAAAATGAAAAGAGCATTTATTTTAGTTTTAGATTCATTCGGTATCGGTGAAACAGCGGATGCAGACAAATTTGGTGATGTAGGTTCTGACACTATGGGCCACATCGCAGATCATTGTGACCAAGGTCTTGCAGACAATGCAGATCGTAAAGGTTCACTGGCACTGCCAAACCTGTCTAAGCTAGGTCTAGCGATGGCTCACAAAGAGTCTACGGGTCGTTTTGCTCCTGGTATGGATGCAGACGCTGAGATCATTGGCGCTTACGGTCACGCTGCTGAGCTGTCTTCTGGTAAAGACACGCCATCAGGTCACTGGGAAATCGCAGGTGTTCCTGTACTGTTTGACTGGGGCTACTTCACCGACAAAGAGAACAGCTTCCCAAAAGAACTGACTGACCGCATCCTTGAGCGTGCAGGCCTGTCTGGTTTCTTGGGTAACTGCCACTCATCTGGTACGGAAATCCTAGATAACCTAGGTGAAGAGCACATGAAGACTGGTCTGCCAATCTTCTATACTTCTGCAGACTCTGTTTTCCAGATCGCTTGTCACGAAGAGACATTCGGCCTGCAAAACCTATTAGACCTTTGTCAGATTGCTCGTGAAGAGCTAGAAGACTACAACATTGGTCGTGTTATCGCTCGTCCGTTCATTGGCCCAGGTAAAGGTCAATTCGAACGTACTGGTAACCGTCGTGATCTTTCTGTTGAGCCACCTGCAGCCACCATTCTTCAGAAGTTGGTTGATGAGAAGGGCGGTAACGTTCACTCAATCGGCAAGATCTCTGATATCTACGCGGGTTGTGGCATCACTCAGAAAACCAAAGCAACAGGTATTCCTGCGCTATTTGAAGCAACCAAAGAAGCGATCAATGAAGCAGGCGACAACACTATCGTGTTCACTAACTTCGTTGATTTCGACTCAGCTTACGGCCACCGCCGTGATGTTGCTGGTTACGCAGCGGCACTTGAGTACTTCGATGGTCGCATCGATGAAATCATCGATATGATGAAAGAAGACGATGTGCTTATCCTAACTGCAGACCACGGTTGTGATCCGACATGGCCAGGTACAGACCATACTCGTGAGCACATCCCTGTGATTGTTTACGGTCAGAAGGTTCCAGCCGGTTCTTTAGGCCGTCGCGATACATTTGCTGATATCGGTCAAAGCTTAGCGTCATACTTTGGTACATCGCCAATGGGACACGGTACAAGCTTTCTATAATAGTTAACGAAGAGAGAGGGAAACCTCTCTCTTCTTTTTTGTTTTGAGATTAAGGATATTTTCAATGGCTACTCCACATATTAATGCTGAAATGGGTGATTTCGCTGACGTAGTTCTAATGCCAGGTGACCCGCTACGTGCTAAATACATCGCTGAAACCTTCTTAGAAGAAGTGGTTCAAGTGTGCGACGTTCGCAACATGTTTGGTTACACCGGTACTTACAAAGGTCGTAAGGTTTCGGTAATGGGACACGGTATGGGCATTCCATCTTGTTCTATTTACGCGACTGAGCTGATCAAAGACTTTGGTGTGAAGAAGATCATTCGTGTAGGTAGTTGTGGTGCAGTGAGCGAAGATATCAAAGTGCGTGATGTGGTGATCGGCATGGGCGCATGTACTGACTCTAAAGTGAACCGTATTCGCTTTAAAGATCATGACTTTGCGGCGATTGCGGATTACAAAATGGTGCGCGCGGCAGAAGATGCAGCCAAAGCTCTCGGTGTCGGCGTAAAAGTCGGTAACCTGTTCTCGGCTGAGCTGTTCTACACGCCAGATCCAGAGATGTTCGAAGTAATGGACAAATACGGCATTGTTGGCGTAGAGATGGAAGCGGCAGGTATCTATGGTGTATGTGCTGAATACGGCGCAAAAGCTCTAACGATTTGTACTGTGTCTGACCACATCAAGACTGGTGAGCAAACGACATCAGATGAGCGTCAAACGACCTTCAACGACATGATGGTTATCGCACTGGACTCAGTGTTGCTTGGTGACCAAGAATAATCTTGATTTGTCTTAGCTTGATAAGTTAACAGATAACAAAAAGCCCCGTTGCTGCCTGAGCGTCGGGGCTTTTTATTGGATCTTTGGAGCTTAGTCGTTATGAGCTTACATTCTTCAACAGTAAGTTCTCACCAGACTTAGTCGGTCTTCTGCGAATCAGCATGATGAACAACACGCCACTCACAAACCCCATCAACACCATACCGATCATGTAGCGATCACTTTTGCGATAATGGTGATCAGAAATTGCAGTCATCTTACCCGTTTCGAAGGTCACTCGAATAAAGCCGATGATCGTCTTCTCTGGTGAATAAATAGGTTCAACTAATTGTTGTCTACCGATACTTGCTGTTGAAAGTGGCGTATCTAAGCCAAGAACCTCACGTACCGAGAGGGCTTTTTCGCTCGAAGCCAATCGAATACCCTCTGCATCATAGATGGTGGTATCGAACACCAGTCGGTCTTGAGATAGCTGGTTAGTCAGATCAAGCAATCGCTCTTGGTCTTGTTGCGTGATCATCTTGCTGGCTGAAAGTGATGCCTGAGAGATAAGCAGCTTGGTAAGAGTTTCCAACTGTTTTGCTTGGATCTTCTCGTTACCTTTACTGATCACGACCGTATTTTTAATCGTTACAACGAACATGGTAGCCAACAAAATGAGGGCTAGCATTCGTAAAGCGTTACGTATTGAGAACAATGATTCATTCATGTTTCACGAAGCCTGAAATAAACAAATGTTATGATTAAGACATATTGAGACTTGCGTTTTCAAATTGCAATAGGTTAACGTTTAGCATAGTTAATTAGGAATCATACACATGGACGCTCAGAAATATCTGCCGATAAAAAGGCATACGACATTATTAACTCGACTCCCCGAGACTCGTTTCGCTTCTCAACTCGCTAAATCCAAGGCCAATTGGATTGTGTTTGGTGAGTACCTATCTCCACAATCTTTCGATGACATCGACTTTTTCACTGGCACTTACAACACCATCCTCGATACGTGGAAGGTTGGGCATTATGAAGTGGCTTTGATGTCAGGCAATCTAACGCCAGCACACGAAGAAATCCTCCAAGCGCTAAAGCTTGATTATGCTTGCCTTAGCGAGGTCCCAGACTTATCTAAGCCAGGTTTGATCGTGATGGATATGGATTCCACAGCGATTCAAATTGAATGCATCGATGAGATTGCCAAGCTAGCTGGAGTGGGAGAGTTAGTCTCTGAAATCACAGAACGAGCAATGCAAGGCGAGCTCGACTTTGAACAGAGCCTACGCCAGCGAGTAGGAGCACTGAAAGGTGCGGATGAATCGATATTAGAGCAAGTGCGTCAGTCATTGCCATTCATGCCAGACTTGGTCGGGCTGGTGAATACTCTAAATAAGCTTGGCTGGAAAACGGCGATTGCATCAGGCGGTTTTACTTACTTCTCTGACTACCTGAAAGATACCCTTGATCTAGACCATGCTCAATCAAACACGCTTGAGATCGTCAACGGTAAGTTGACGGGTGAAGTCTTAGGCGATGTTGTTTCGGCGCAGACCAAAGCGGATATCTTGGTAGAGTTAGCTGAAGAATACGAATTGGAACTGCACAATACCGTTGCCGTTGGTGATGGTGCTAATGACTTGGTTATGATGGGTTCTGCAGGTTTAGGTATTGCCTATCACGCGAAACCGAAAGTAGAGCAACAAGCTCAAACCGCTGTTCGTTACGCAGGTTTAGGCGGTGTGCTGTGTATCTTGTCGGGTGTATTGGCTAAGCAACAGAAGATCAGCTGGCAAGCGAAACCTTAGGGGCTCTACCTAAGTGCTATTGGCTATGTATCTTATTTAGCAATAGTGGCTCAGACACAAAAAAAGCAGGCTATCAGCCTGCTTTTTCAATTTTCATGCTTAAGTTAATACGCCACTCGAGGCTAGCGTGTTAGCTCCAATCGAATCAGCACTTCATCGGTAATGTCCTCTATCTCGCCATAACCGATAAACGCCGTCACCTCATTCTCTAGCTTCTTAGCTTGATGCATACTGATGCGTGAAAGCTCTTCTAAATCCGACTGGAATAAACTCGTTAGCGGATTAAAGATAGGTGCCGTGGTGACTCGCAATACATACACATCACCTAAGTGCTGCGCTTTCTTGATGAATAAGATGCGTTCCTTTGCTGAGGCGAAGTCTTTGACCAACTTGGTGTGTACCGACTGGATTTTGTCGCCAAACTTCACTGCAGCAATGTACACGTCATGATGCTTAGGCTCCGCACCTTCAATTCTTTTTAGTGGCTCAGCCAACAGTGAGTTGGTGTGACCCTTGAAGATTGGCTCGAGTGAGAACTTTTGGTTGTGACCAAGTTTAGCAAGTAACGTTAGATGCTTATTCAGTGGGAAATTCACACCAATGATCTTACAGCGCAGCGTTGAACTTGGCTTATCAATGAATATTGGGTTACTGACCATCTTGCTCAACAAAATGTTGTGCAGTGATTCGAGTAGCGAATGTGTTGGCAGTATCTCTTGCTTCTTAATCAGCTTACTTTGGTTTTGATCGATAAGCCCATTAAGGAAAGCGATGGTACGCATTGTCTTGGCGTTCTCGGCAATAACCAACTGCACGTTGCGACCATTCGGACTCACTCGAATTACGTGGTAAGGCACTGTGCTCAGTGGCAGGTTCTTGTCATAGAGCTGCAGTTCATTGAAGTTCACTAATACCGGATCATTAATCTTGAGTACCATTGGGTGTTCAAGGCTAATGCTCAGTCCACGCTTCGAAATATCTAAGGTGTGTCCGTTCGCCGCTGTGCCATCTTGTGATGTAAGTTGCAACGGTGACTTAAATTGGTATCTCGGCTCTTTACGACGAGTCTGAGAGTCAAAGTAGATGCTTTGAATATTGCCGACGACAGTACGCGGGTGACGGAAGCGGTTCAATTCACTGCTTGGAATGCGTGGCTTTTCACTCAGAAGATAGTCCGCCGCACTTTCGTGATCGCCAATCTCTTGCAAGATTCCGCAATGCGTCAGTTGAGCTGAGCTTTGAGCCAGCGTATCCGAGTGTTTAGCTAATGCTTGTCGCTCAGTGTCTGAAAGTTCGAAAACCGAGAACTTGAACGCCTTCCAACTTTTACGTTTGCCACCGATGTGCCAGAACAGCTGTCTTTGTTCACGAGAGGCTTCAGGCAGCATCATTGAATAGAACAAGGTCTTGTTTTGGTGTTCATGGGTAAAAGAGTAGATAACGTTACTGGTTCCCTTCACTCCTGGTTTCGCCAACAGGTTCATACGTTGCTCGTTGAACAGGGTACCCAGCGCTTGTTGATTTCGTTCGTCGTGCCAATATTGCCATAATGGATGGTTGTTATCCGTCAGTAGGGCAAGCTTTAGTTCGCTGCCGCTGAAAAACAGGGGTAGGTTACAAGTATGCTTTAGATAGGTATGTTCGATTCCTCGAGTACGAGTTCGAATAATCCTATCTTGATTCTCATGGCTGGTCTTCTTACTGGTGCTATTTAAAGACTCATCGAGTAAGCGAGCCACAATATTGTTGTCGCTTACCTTGATGGTTCTTAGAAATTTGACCGCGTTGTTCTCATAAGATTCGTCGATACCCAAAACACGAAATTCAACCGCTTGGTTAACATCGTTTTCTTGGGACTTTTCGATAAGCTCTGAGAACTTAACGCTGATGATCTCGCCGAGGTTGTATCGAAAGGCGCTCGGTACTTTGAACTTTGCACCCGACGGGGAGATATCAACCGTTACACCATGTAGGCTTTGCCCTTTCGATGTGGTGATCTCGACCTGCGAGCTAATCTTGAGTCTGTTCTCTTGGCGTTTTAAGTCGTAACCTAGGTTAATAGCTTCCGCTTCGTACGGGCTATTGGCGCTAGTAATGTCGTGGTTACCTTGAGAAGATGTTTTAACAACGCTCAGAGGCTGAGTTCGCGGAGTCATTACTAACTCCCATGCGCCTTCTGTGTAACCTTTAAACTTTTTCGTACCACGTTGATATGCGTTTAAAGCGATATCATCGAGCCAGTGCTTACGGCCGTCGAGAGTGAACTGACGACACTCATTATCAATACGCCCGCGTAAATCAATGCTCTTTGTACACGGAGCCATGATACGATTCAGTTCCATTTTAACGAGCAGCTTCAGAGACGGCGATTCCCCTTCTGTCATTTGAGAAAGAAGGAATTCGAAATCTTCGGCGTGGTAAGCCGGGATTAAACGTTCTGCTACAGATAGAATTTCAGATTGCTGCATACTTTTCTTGTTAGAATGGACGGTGCGTTTATGTTATCGACTAGTTTAAATCGATCTTTAAGTATAAGTGGTATGACTGCAACTTTTATTTTCATCCGTACGGTCAAATAAGTCACAAATTGACAACATCATTGTGTAATTGAGTAAATTATTGAGGTTTTATGGCGAAGGCAAAGCGAGCTTATGTGTGTAATGACTGTGGTGCCGATTTTCCACGTTGGCAGGGGCAGTGCAATGCATGTGGTGCTTGGAACACGATTACAGAAGTTAGGTTAGCCGCTTCACCTCAGGTCGCACGTAATGAACGATTGAGTGGTTATGCGGGCGGTGCAACTGAATCTTCGGTTCAAACGCTGTCAGAAATCGATCTGCAAGAAGTCCCACGTTTTAGCAGTGGCTTTAAAGAGCTAGACCGCGTACTTGGTGGTGGTGTCGTACCGGGTGCTGCGATCCTGATTGGTGGTAACCCGGGTGCCGGTAAATCAACGCTGCTATTACAAACCATGTGTCAGCTTTCTTCTCAATTACCGACTCTCTATGTAACCGGGGAAGAATCTCTGCAACAAGTCGCGATGCGTGCGTCTCGACTTGGATTGCCAAAAGAGCACCTAAAGATGCTCTCAGAAACGAACGTGGATAAGATTTGTCAGGTTGCAGAAAAAGAACAACCTAAGATCATGGTTATCGACTCCATCCAAGTTATGCACGTTGCGGATGTTCAATCTTCTCCGGGCAGTGTTGCACAGGTTCGTGAATCGGCAACCGCATTAACGCGCTACGCAAAACAGAATAACGTTGCTGTGTTCTTAGTTGGTCACGTAACTAAAGACGGCACCTTAGCAGGGCCAAAAGTACTTGAGCACATTATTGACTGTTCTGTTTTATTAGATGGCGGAACCGATAGCCGTTTTAGAACGCTACGCAGCCACAAAAACCGTTTTGGTGCAGTGAATGAACTGGGTGTGTTTGCGATGACAGGCCAAGGGCTAAAAGAAGTCAGCAACCCATCCGCTATCTTCTTGTCTCGTGGTGAAGAAGAAACCTCGGGCAGTTCTGTCATGGTGGTGTGGGAAGGGACGCGTCCACTTCTTGTCGAAATCCAAGCGCTGGTGGATTATTCACAGCTGGCTAACCCACGTCGCGTCGCTGTCGGCCTAGAGCAAAACAGGCTTTCTTTGTTATTAGCGGTGCTGCATAAACACGGCGGCTTACAAATGGCTGACCAAGATGTGTTTGTGAATGTCGTCGGTGGTGTTAAAGTAACCGAAACCAGTGCTGATCTTGCGTTGGTGATGGCTCTACTTTCTAGTTTCAGAGACCGCGCATTACCAAAAGATGTGGTGGTATTTGGAGAAGTAGGCCTAGCGGGTGAGATTCGACCTGTACCGAGCGGACAAGAGCGTTTAAATGAAGCATTTAAACACGGCTTTAAGAAAGCGATTGTACCGGTGGCTAACATGCCTAAAGGTGGCATTCCAGGAATGCAGATCCACGGTGTGAAAAAATTATCGGAAGCAATTAATGCTTTTGATGAGTTGTAATTGAACTCACTTCAGCTACTCTATACAGCAGCAATTCAGCCTAACCTTAACGCCGATTAGGCTTTAGGTTAGCACTATAATTAACAATCATTTAGATTGTTACTACTGAGTGCCTTTTTCTATATGTTAGAAAAAGGCAAAGTTTTTTAGTCCCAAATGCATGCAAAGCTATCAGTCTTCACAGATTGTGATATACTCTGCGCGCATTTTATATCCTATTAACAGAGTAAGACAATGGCAGATTTATCGAAATACAGAAACATTGGTATTTTCGCGCACGTTGATGCGGGTAAAACAACTACCACTGAGCGTATCCTTAAGCTAACTGGTCAAATCCACAAGACTGGTGAAGTACATGATGGCGAATCAACGACTGACTTCATGGAACAGGAAGCTGAGCGCGGTATTACTATCCAATCAGCAGCTGTAAGCTGTTTTTGGAACGATCACCGTCTAAACGTTATCGATACTCCTGGACACGTTGACTTCACAGTTGAAGTATACCGTTCTCTTAAAGTTCTTGATGGCGGTATCGGTGTATTCTGTGGTTCTGGTGGTGTTGAACCTCAATCAGAAACTAACTGGCGCTACGCTAACGAATCAGAAGTATCTCGTCTGATCTTCGTTAACAAACTAGACCGTATGGGTGCAGACTTCTACAACGTTGTTGACCAAGTTAAAAACGTTCTAGGTGCAACTCCTCTAGTAATGGTTCTACCAATCGGCCGTGAAGACGAGTTCGTTGGTGTTGTAGACCTACTAAGCCGTAAAGCATACGTTTGGGATGACACTGGTCTTCCTGAAAACTACGAAATCAAAGATGTTCCAGCGGACATGGTTGATGACGTTGAGCAATACCGTGAAGAGCTAATCGAAACTGCTGTAGAGCAAGACGATGACCTAATGGAAGCTTACATGGAAGGTGAAGAGCCTTCTATTGAAGACGTTAAGCGTTGTATCCGTAAAGGTACTCGTGATATCGCATTCTTCCCAACGTTCTGTGGTTCTGCGTTCAAGAACAAAGGTATGCAACTTATCCTTGATGCTGTAGTAGATTACCTACCAGCACCAACTGAAGTTGACCCTCAGCCTCTAATGGATGAGAACGGTGAAGAAACTGGCGAACACGCTATCGTTTCTACAGATGAGACTTTCAAAGCGCTTGCATTCAAAATCATGGATGACCGCTTCGGTGCTCTAACTTTCGTTCGTATTTACTCTGGTAAACTGAACAAAGGTGACACGATTCTTAACTCATTCACTGGCAAGACTGAACGTGTTGGCCGTATGGTTGAGATGCAAGCTGATGACCGTAACGAACTAACTAGCGCACAAGCTGGTGACATCATTGCGATCGTTGGTATGAAGAACGTGCAAACTGGTCACACTCTATGTGATCCTAAGCACCAAGTAACGCTTGAGCCAATGGTATTCCCAACTCCAGTAATCTCAATCGCTGTATCTCCAAAAGATAAAGGCGGTTCTGAGAAAATGGGTATCGCTATCGGTAAAATGGTTGCAGAAGATCCATCTTTCCAAGTTGAGACTGACGAAGAGACTGGCGAAACTATCCTGAAAGGTATGGGTGAACTTCACCTAGACATCAAGGTAGATATCCTTAAGCGTACATACGGCGTTGACCTAACTGTAGGTGCTCCTCAAGTTGCTTACCGTGAAACTATCACTCAAGCAATTGAAGATAGCTACACGCACAAGAAGCAATCTGGTGGTTCTGGTCAATTCGGTAAGATCGATTACCGTATCAAACCAGGCGAAGCAGGTTCTGGCTTCAAGTTCAACTCTGTAGTTGTGGGCGGTAACGTTCCTAAAGAATTCTGGCCTGCAGTTGAGAAAGGCTTCGCATCTATGATGGAAAACGGCGTACTAGCTGGCTTCCCAACTCTAGACGTTGAAGTTGAACTTTTCGATGGTGGTTTCCACGCAGTCGATTCATCTGCTATCGCATTTGAAATCGCAGCGAAAGGCGCATTCCGTCAATCTATGCCTAAAGCTGGCGCGCAACTTCTTGAGCCAATCATGAACGTTGACGTGTTCACTCCAGACGATCACGTTGGTGATGTTATCGGTGACCTTAACCGTCGTCGTGGCATGATCAAAGATCAACAAGCTGGCGTTACTGGTGTTCGTATTAAAGCTGACGTACCTCTTTCTGAGATGTTCGGCTACATCGGTCACCTACGTACTATCACTTCTGGTCGTGGCCAATTCTCTATGGAATTCGCACAATACGCACCATGTCCAACTAACGTTGCTGACGAAGTGATTGCAAAAGTTAAAGCAGAAAAAGAAGCTGGTAAGTAATTAGCCCTTTTCTCAATTAGCTAAAAAAGCCCCGCAAGTGAAAGCTTGCGGGGCTTTTTATTGCTTGTAACATACTGCGAGATGCGAGATGCGAGATGCGAGATGCGAGATGTGATATTGATATGGCCCCTAAAAAGTAGACACAGGGGTTGTCCCGTATTTAATCAACACGGGACAGATAAAGTAGGGAGAGATTAACGCTTTAAGTCGATGTAAATCTGCTCTACCTTGGTACGAGCCCAATCTGTTTTACGCAAAAATTTTAAGCTCGATTTAATGCTCGGGTCTTTTTTAAAGCAGTTGATGTTCACCATGTAACTCAACTCTTCCCAACCGTAATGTTCAACTAATTCAGTCAGTAGCTTCTGTAGAGTGATACCGTGAAGTGGATTATTGTCTTGTGTCATGAGATGTTCTCGCCATTTATTTGAGCTAAGTATACCAGTTTCGCCTTATGAATTATCCGACCATTTGAGTTCGTAGTCGGTGTGGATAATCGAAAGCTCTTCTCTACCTGTATTACCAAATAATTTAACCTGATTCTGCATCCATTCTTCGAAACGTTTTATCTTCTCTCGATGGAAGTAACCTGGAGGCGCGCACAAAAAATAATTGTATTTAGGCTTCAGCGCGATATTACCGATTCGGACGAGTTTCTTTTCCTGCAAATAGCGATACACCAAGCTGTGCTTAACCAAGGCAACGCCCTGAACGGATAATGCACCCTCTAAAACAAAATGTGAGCCGTCAAATTGCAATGATGAACGTCCTGCCTTCGCCCCAGCAACGTCTAACCATAGATTCCAATCCATATCAGGCCAACGGTCTTCAATTAACTCTGCTTTATGCAGATCGCTGATGTCATAGATTCCATATTTTTCTTGATAGATAGGATGACAGACAGGGTAAACAACTTCGTCCATTAACCAACGTGATTCAATATTTGGGTAGTTACCATGACCATATCGAACACAGACATCGACAGCTGAGTCTTCAAAGGTAACCAGTTTGTTGGTAGGTTCTATTAACATAGATAAATCTGGGTGACGGTCGCGGAAGTCGCCAATTCTAGGCACTAACCAATGTTGTGCAAAAGAGGGTACGGTCGAAATCGATAACTGAGTGGGGTTGGGGTCTTGGTTTATTCGTCTTACTCCATCTTGAATATGAGCAAAGCCTTTCTTCACTTGCTGGTACAGTACTTCACCTTCATGAGTGAGTACTATTTTTCGGTGCTGACGAATAAACAAGTCTGCACCTAACCACTCTTCAAGTTGGCGAATTTGTTGGCTGACGGCAGCTGCCGTGACAAATAGCTTTTGTGCGGCGAGCTTAAAACTGCCAGTTTCAGCCGCCGTGTAAAAATAGTAGATCCCTTGGAATGGTGGGGCTCGTTCTCTCACATTAGTTTTCCTTAACTGAATGCCAGTATCTATCGTTTGTCGATGTTGCTCTGTTGATTAATTATTGACCATAACAAAACAAAAGATCAACAGGAGAAAGGCTATGAATACGATCACAGCAACAGCAAACACCAACCATTCATTTTTTTCATCATTATCAATTAAGAAATTCTATTCTAAATTAGGCCTGTACTTTCAAAATCGTAGAACTAGAAAGCAGCTGTCTGAGCTACCCGATTATTTACTGAGAGATGTCGGGATTACGTCGGAACAAGTCGAGAAAGAACTGAAGAAGTCATTTTGGGAGTGAGTGGGAGTGTTAGGGGAGGGACTGGCTAATCTAAGGTTGAGCGTACTTTGCTGCCAAAAAAGGAGCCATAATGGCTCCCTCTCTATTTTAATTATTCTTCCCAAACCACCAATTTATCTTTCGGCCAGTTATGACCAACTTCATGGTATTTCTGCTCAAGGATATGTCGCTTGATTTTGAGAGTCGGGGTTAACACGCCATTCTCAATGCTCCATGGTTCCTTAATCATCAATACACCTTTGATCTTCTCGTGTGAACCAAGCTGCTCGTTCATTTTCTCGATAACGCGCTTTGTCGTTTTCTCATAGCGAGCTCGATCGAAATTAGGGAAGTCATGCGGTACCACAAGTAGGATTGGGCCTGGTAGACCAAGGCCTATCAAACACATCATTTCTACGCGGCTGTACTCAAACAGTTTGTTTTCGATTGGTACAGGGGCAACAAACTTACCTTTAGCTGTTTTAAAGGTATCTTTTTTACGTCCGCGAATCGTTAGGTAACCTTCACTATCGATATCACCGATATCACCGGTATGAAGCCAACCATCCGAGTTAAAAGACTCTTGAGTTGCAATATCATTCTTGTAGTAACCAGAGAATAAGCCTTTGCCTCGAACTAGAATCTCTTCATCTTCAGCTATTTTGAGTTCAATCCCTGGACCTGCATTACCAACTGTACCAATCTTGTCAGCTCTGAATGGGTAGTTGAGCGTGCTGTAGGCGAAAGACTCTGTCATGCCCCATGCCTCGGTGATGTGCAGACCAACACTCTCATACCATGCGAGTAGAGCGGGTGATACAGGTGCAGAACCACATCCAAGAACACGAGCTTGATCCAAGCCTAGGCCATCGGCAAGCTTCTTCTTAATGATGTTGTTGATAAACGGGATCTTCAGCAGAATGTTCAGTTTTTTCTGCGGCAGCTTATCTTGGATGCGCTGTTGGAACAGGGTCCATAAACGAGGGACAGAAATAAACAGAGTAGGACGCTGCATCTTCACATCATCAATAAAGGTGTCCAAAGATTCAGGGAAAGCCGTAACCACGCCCCCCATAACTGAAGAACCAAAGATGTAAACGCGTTCTGTAATATGAGCAAGTGGTAGGTAAGAGAACAGGCGATCGCCAGGTTGAATTCCAATATGGTCAATCAACCTTTGAACAGACCAAGTAAACGCGCCGTAGGTGAGCATTGCGCCTTTTGGTAACCCTGATGTACCCGATGTATAAACAAGTGACATCAGCTTATCGTCGTGATGCTGAGGGCGTTTGGTTGATGGTTCATGTGTCTCAATGAGCTGTTCGAAAGTGTGTTGGCACTTCGCTGCGCTGTCGTATGGCAGTGAAATACTCACCAAGCTCGGATTGTCATCAAGTACTTTTTGAGTGGCTTTAGGATCGTCAAGCTTACCCGCAATCACAATTTTACTTTCACTATGCTCAATACAGTACTGAATGGTATCTGCACCCGCTGTTGGAAAGATTGGGACGCTGACAAAATCTCCTAACATCATGGCAAGATCGCAGATGAACCATTCTGCACAGTTTTTCGATACGAGAGCGACTCGATCGCCAGGTTGGGCGCCGAGTCCTTCTAATGCTGATGCCAGTTTCAGTGCTTTGTCGGCTACTTCTTTATAAGTAAATTCGACAAATTGGCGGTTAATAATCTGTTTCAAATAGACTTCATCTGGACGTTCTTCTGCCCATTTTAAAATCATGTCATTGGGTGTAGGGAGAGCTGTTGCTTGTTCTTGGCTAAACTCGTTAGGCTGAATCATTGTCTAACTCCATGTTTTTCGCTAAGTTATTTTTGGTTATTTTTGTTAAAATCATGTTAAATGTACCATGATTTTTTCTTTTAGGGAGTAAAATTAGCGTTTTCTGTTATCTGTGCAGGCACGTCTGTAACTTGCTGGGGTTACACCTGTCCTTTTCTTAAAAATTCTCGAAAAATACGACACATCCTTGTATCCACATTGATAGGCAATTACAGCAATTTTTGACTCGGTATCCGCCTCAATCAACTTTTTAGCTAGTAGAACTCTTTTGTCACAAACAAAGTCTCTAAAGCTTACCCCAAAGTGTAGATGAAACTTTTTCGAAAAGTAGGTTGTTGAACAATGGCACTTCTCGGCGATCTCCGTTTCTCTGATTTCTTTGTTTATGTTATCCATAACATAGTTAACAACCTCAGAAGTAAACAATTTGGCAGGCAGTTGATTGTTGTTATTTATGTCTCTGTCGAAATCGAAGTGAGGTTCGAAGATATGCTGTGTTTTACGCTTAAGTTCTTCGAATGTACTGGTCAGATGATTACTGTTTGTTTCGATAATGAAAAATATATTCTTATGATTTCGAACGATATTAGGTAACTGGTCCGAGCAAATAATGACTATTCGCTTGTTCAAGTTTTCACAAATAGATAATGCCATTGTGAGTAGTTGAAGTTTATCCGGTCTATTCAAGATAAAAAATACTAGTCTGACATCTAAGTTACTGATTATAGATATATCTTGCTTATAATTTTCAATGGGGAAGTAGTGGTTTATTTTATTGATAATAACAGCATTAAATTCACTGTCTTTATCTGATAATAAAGGTGTTACTACTTTCATATAAATACCAACTCTGTTTCATATTAAATTGTGAGTTAAAAAATAGATAAATTAAGATGCATAATAATTAGATTAGAAGTACCACAAAAAAGTGCAAGTAAATGGCAAGAAAATCCTAACCTAATATATCTCTCACCTCTAGATTTAGTTTACAGGTAAACAAAGCCTGATACGCAAATCAAGGAGAGGTTATCATGGATAAGTTTTTGAATAATTGTAAAGAATTCATGAAAGATGAAGAAGGGTTGACCGTTGTCGAATACGTAATCGGTGCGGCATTGTTGGTAATAGGTATTGCAACTCTGTTTGACAGCTTGGGTACGCAACTCGAAAATAAACTGAATACTACTATCAGTAAGATTAAAGAGCCAGCATAGTTAGCAGTATTCTGAACATTATTATTGAGTACGTTTTAGGCCATTTATTGAGTGTGTGAATTTAATATATGTTAAATGAACCTTCTGTTTTTTGGGTGTTATTAATTGCAGTTTCGGTATGCGATGTTGAGAAGCATCGCATACCAAATAACATGTTAATTCTATTTTTATTTGTGTATTTTTTGTCGATGTTTAACCGCAATTACACCTTTGATGTTTTTTTAATGTCCTTAGTTGGATTCTTGGTATTTTTTTGTTTTGGATTACTTTTATATTTTGTAAGAGCTATGTCAGCGGGAGATGTGAAGCTATTAGGTATTGTGGGTATGTATCTCGGGTGGGGACAATTACTTGATGCGTCGTACTATATCTTACTTTCTGCTGGAGTTATCGGGACTTTCTACCTGCTATATAACTTTGCCAATTCGAGTAATTTCACTGTTAAAGATTATTTTGAAAACAAGTTGATCGCGCTTGGTGGAGTCGCCCCTGTAATAGATAAAAGTGCGAGTTTTCATGCTAGGTATTCAAATAAGGTGACGATGCCTTTTGCACCCTCTGTTGTTATGGGATTGGCGATGTATAGCTACTTTACTTGAACCTGTTGTTGGTTAGCTTTATGGAGAGGAATAATATATGGATATTATCGGGCGTACTGCTCCAACAACTTTGAAACCTCAAATATCAGCCCCTACTGTTCCAACATCTCTTGATATGCTGGGTGTTCCTGAAGTTGTTATAGAAAACCTTGTGTTGAAGCACCTTTCAGCCTATCCCAAATCGGATGTGTTAGATCTTTCTAACTATTTGTGTGTTGTTACCCATATAGTGGAAAGTGCTCTAGCCGTTTTGAGGAAGAAGTCATTAATTGAGGTGTTTCAACCTACCTCAGACCTTTCTCATTCATCAGTCTCCCATAGTCATGTCCGTTACTCCCTTTCTGAGAAAGGATTTGAAGAAGCTGATCTTGCCTTTAAACGTGACGCTTATTTAGGGCCCGCGCCAGTTTCGCTTGACCAATACAGTGATGTGGTAAAGCAGCAAGATCTAAGAGCTGAATTAGTGACTCGACCACATGTCGAAGCAGCACTGAATGATGTATATGGTGTCGACAAAATGATTTCTGTATTGGGGCCTGCAATCAATTCTGGACGAGCCTTGTTGCTGTATGGGCATGCGGGTACGGGTAAAACCTTTGTTGCGAGCCGTATTGTGAATGCTTTGCACACCTCTGTATTTATTCCTTATGCAGTCTATGCATTAGGTAACATTATCAAGGTGTTCTCGGCACAACATCATAAACCGTTGGATAGTAACGGCAGCGATCAAAGCATTTCCCTCAAAGATCAGTACGACAAGCGTTGGCTTAACTGTGAAAGGCCAAATATTCAGGTGGGTGGAGAGCTTACTATGGATATGCTTGAAGTTAATCATTCAGAAAATAGTCGAGTCTGGTTAGCACCAGTTCAAATGATGGCAAATAATGGGATCTTTATCATTGATGACCTTGGTCGTCAGCCCATGCCGGTGGACGCGCTTCTTAATCGTTGGATTGTACCGATGGAGTATTCCTTCGACTATTTGTCGCTGCCTAATGGTCAGCAGATAACGATGCCATTTGTATTAACTCTTGCCTTTTCTACCAATCTAAACCCCAAGAAAATAAGCGATCCTGCCTTTTTACGTCGTTTGGGTTACAAGATTGAATTCAAGCCACTTAATCAGCGAGATTATGAAGCTTTATGGATGAGTGTCGTTGCTGATAAAGAGGTAGAGCTTCAAGACGGGTTTTTTGAGCGTTTGTCTCAAATGCACACGCTTCTAAAAGTGCCACTTTTCCCATGTTTACCGAAAGATCTCGTTGGTATAAGCAAAGACATTCTTTCGTTTGAGCAACTCCCACCTGTTATCACATTCGATATTCTTTCCATGGCATGGAAAGTTTATTTTACCTCTGATGGACATGAGGAATAACACATGAATAAGAGTCAAGTTTTCCTACTGTTTTTACTGTCCGTAGTATTCGGCTTAGCGGCTGTATTTTTTGCTAAGCAGTGGATGGATGATCAAGTTCAGCCAACCGTTGAAGTTGAAACGGTCGAGCGTCACCCCGTTGTTGTCGCATCACAAGAAATTGAAGCCGGAACTATTATCGAGGATCAGTTTTTAACCACCAGATTGATGGAAGTTGATTGGATTAATGAAAATAACTATTCGGATAAAGCGGATCTGATTGGCAAGGTTGTTGCGAATACTATCTATGCCGGAGAGGTGCTTCACAAGTTACGATTTACTGTACCTGGGGAAGGGTCAACATTGGCTGCTCTTATCCCTGAAAATAAACGTGCGGTAACGATACGTGTTGATGATGTAATTGGTGTCGCGGGTTTCTTATTACCTGGGAATAAGGTTGATATTCTCAATACCGTTTCTTACGGAAAAAACTCTGCAGCGACTCAAACAGTATTAAAAGACATTAAGGTTTTGGCTGTCGACCAAACGGCTAAAACGAAAGAAAACAGTCCGATTATTGTACGAGCGGTAACACTTGAGATGACGCCGAAAGAGGCAGAGAAACTTCTCACGGCTAAAAGCAAAGGCGATATTCAGCTGACTTTGAGAAACCCACATGAAGTTGAGAAAAAAGTGGTTCGTCGATATGTGCCTAGACCGAGTGTTACCATTATCAAAGGTACAGAAACATCTAATGTGCGCGTCAAGGATTGAGGTGAAATATGAGAATATTAATTGCGTGTGTTTTGAGCCTGATTTGTATTTCGACGGCCAGTGTAGCGGCGTTACAAACGGGAAAAACAGTCACGGTTCCACATCATAAATCTACGCATGTCGTGCTGTCGGGAAAAGCGGCGAAGGTTTCTCTTGGTGATCCTGAAGTTTTAGATATTGTAATTTTAAAATCAAATGAAGTGTTTTTAATTGGTAAAAAATTAGGTGCGACAAACCTAATGGCTTGGGACTCTCGAGGTCGGTTGATTGAGTCTATTAACATTGAGGTTACTCATGATCTTAATAGCCTCAAAGCTAAATTATATGAGTTCCTTCCTGATGAAACTATCGAAGTGCACAGTGCGCAGAACCGTCTATTATTGAGCGGTCAGGTCAGTAACCAACAACAAATGAATGTGGCGATGCGAATCGCAGAAACCTATTCGTCAGGGCAGGCTGCTGACGCATCAAAAGAAAGTGGAAGTGAACAAGCTGCCGCAACCGGTGTTATTAATTTGATGTCGATCGGAGGGGCTCAGCAGGTGATGTTAGAGGTGACGGTTGCTGAGGTTCAAAGAAGCTTGGTAAGAAAGTTTGATGCGAACTTCCATTTCTTCCAAACCAGTGGATCTGACTTTTCTTGGGGGGCGTCTTCAGTCCCTGCCGGTGTGTTAGGTGCAACCCCTATTTTCAATATTCCTACCTCTACTGATTACGGTATTTTAGGTTCTTTCATTGATAGTAATACATTGTTTACTTTCGCATTGGACGTAGCAAAACAAAATGGTGTGGCAAAAGTCTTGGCTGAACCGAACTTAACCGCACTAAGCGGTTCAAAGGCTGAGTTTTTAGCGGGGGGAGAATTTCCAATTCCGGTGCCTGACGAAGATGGTATTACCATTGAATATAAAGAATATGGTGTAGGGCTGAAATTCATCCCAACGGTTCTTAGTGATAAAAAAATCAACCTGAACTTGGCTGTTGATGTGAGTGAAATTGCGAATAGTAGCTCGCTAACGATTGATCCTGGTACTACCAACGCGACTTACTTCATTCCACCTATTACGCGTCGTAGTGCATCTTCAACTCTTGAGTTAGCAGATGGCCAGACTATCGGTATTGCAGGTTTACTGAGTGAGAATGTGAGAGATATCAGCAACAAGATGCCAGGCTTTGGTGATGTGCCGATTTTAGGTCAGCTTTTCAATAGCCAAGAGTATGTATCTGGCGAAACCGAACTGGTTATTCTTGTTACTCCTCGACTCGCTAAACCTATTGACCGAACGAAAGTGACGTTACCAACTGATGCCTTTGTTGATCCTAATGATTTGGAATATTACTTGTTAGGCCGAAGCGCTTACATCGCTGAACCGTCTGAATCTGATTCAGAACAATCTCAAGCTTCACAGGATATATCACCGACCGATGGTGGTAGCGAAGGCTCATTTGGGCATGATTTATAAGGGGATAGATATGACTAAAATAATGATGATCTTTCTCACAATGTTATTGGTTGGCTGTGCGAACGATGCTCGTTTAGGGCACTCGGTAGCACTAGTGAAAACAGAGCAAACGTATAACCCTAATGCGACCCAAGAGAATTTACTCGAAGTACCTGATGGTACAGGGGAGCGGATGCAGACTGGTTACGACAGATATGTAGGCAGAGGTGAAAATGATCTGTCCGGAAGTAGTAGCCAGATCTTAGAAGAGTTTAACTAAATCTGGAGGTACTCATATGTTGTATCGAGTATCACAAAACCCTAAAAAGCAACAAGGCTTAGTAGTGATAATGATTACTGCTGCCATGTTAGTTTTCTTAGCTGTCTCAGCGCTAGCTATAGACATAAACCATATGGTTGTAAATAAAACGCGCTTACAAAATGCAGTCGATTCTGCAGCGTTGGCTGCCGCAACCATATTAGACAATAGTAAAGATAAAGATGCTGTAGACGCAGAAGTGGGTACGGCACTCAATGCCATGGCTGCTTCAACAGGGAACCAAGAAATTGATTTCTCGACCGCTTCTATAAGCATTGATTATTCGAATGACCCACAGGATTTTACTGGCACGGCGACGTTCGGTGCAAATGAAGATGTTTATGTGCGAGTTCGCGTAGATGCACTAGAGATGGATGAGTTTTTCATTCAACTGTTTGGTCTTGATAAGGCAGTATCAGCAAGTGCCGTTGCTGGCCCCAGTTCAGGTCAAGATGTAGTTAATAACGTTGTACCCATTGGTGTGTGTATTGGTGATGGCACTTCGGATAACGATATTGATCCAGAAGACGGCTTTCACGATGAGACCGGTGAAGAGATAACCAATGTATTTGGCTATGAGGTAGGGACGGTTCATGCCTTGAAGGTGGGAGATAATAGCTTATCTGAAATGGGCAATGGTAATTACCACCTGTTGGACTTTGGTTCCGGTGGTAAAACAATCAAAGAAGGTTTAGGGGGGAGTTATGATCAGCCAGTTAAAATTGGTGAAGATATCACAACTAAACCTGGCGGCACGGTTGGCCCGACAGGCGATGGCTTAAATACTCGTTTTGGTGATTATGGCGGTGGCTTATCGGCATCTGATTACCCTTCAGATTATGTGACCACAGAACCTACCAATGAAATTACGATTGATGCCAGTACGGGAGAGATCGATTCTGACGGAAGTTATACCTATGCTCAATATGAGTCAGAGACCAATGCCTGTATAGCAAGTGGCGGTTCTGGGTGCGCATCTAATGGTGTTGCTTGGAGAAGAATTTTGCCCATTCCTATGGTTGATTGCTCAGGTAAAAGTGGCGGTGCAACCGACTTTACCGTGAACAAAATTGGCTGCTTTTTCTTGTTGCAAAAAGCACCAACTAACAACT
>NZ_JBFRTU010000011.1:27355-34093 GCF_041474275.1 Vibrio sp. 10N.222.52.B7
ACTAACAACTCAGGTACACCCGCCGTTTTTGGTGAGTTTATCCACTCTTGCAGTGTTGCTGGTGGATCAGGTAGTACAACGTCGACAACGGAAGGGACTTATAAGATTGTTCTATATAAGGACCCCGATAGTGGGGAGTCTTGATCATGAAGCAATCTAATAGATTTCAACAAGGTTTGGCTGCAGTAGAGGTGGTCATCGTGACTCCCGTCTTACTGTTTTTTCTAGTCTTAGTTCTAGAACTTGGCAATATTCTTATTCACTATAATGTGATATCGAAGTCAGTACAAAATGGCGCTCGATATGCGGTTAGTGAGGTGTATGGAACCATTGGTGGAACCATCGCACCGACATCTGAAATCCAGAATGTCGTGGTCTATGGTCAGAACAGCGTGGGGACGGCAGTACTATCTTCATTGACGACTTCGGATGTGACCGTAACCCCGCCTTCAGGCGACAGTTATGTACGAGTCAGTGTGATTTATAACTATGTTCCACTCTTCTTGTCTATTCCCTTTTCGAATGAGAGTTTTGCTGTTCCATTAAGTGTGACTTCGGTGATGAGGGTATTGTGATGATAAAGTCAAAAAAACGTATCAAAGGGCTTGCCATCATCGAATTCACATTAGTGTCTTGGCTTATTTTTCTATTAATTTTCCTGATTTTAGCGTTAGGTGTTTACATGTTTTCGCTGCAAATGGTCAGTGAGGCGACTAGGAAGGCTGCTAGGTTGGCGACGGTCTGTTACGTCTTAGATAGAGATAATATTGCTGGAATGGTGGTGGATGATATTCCTCTTGTTGGGTTTACTAATGCGAACTTAGAAGTGGCTTACTTAGACGCGAGCGGGGGAGAGATTGCTTCTGATTTTGAAGCGAACTTTGGTGATATTAAATTTGTGCGTGCTAGGGCTACGGGTTATGGCATTCAGCTAATCAGTAACCTAAGCTTTCTAGGAAATAATGGATTTCTAGCCGCCCCTGCGTTTGAAACAATATTACCAGCTGAAAGCTTAGGTGTGGTTAGGGCGGACTCTGAAAAAAGGAATCGGTGTCCATAAGTTATTTATTACGGGAGTAGCGGTATGGGGGAAGCGATCAAAATAACGCCGAATGAAAACGATAAGGATATGACGCGTTTGAAAACGAATCTAAAGGTTTGGTTAGCCTACAGCACTGACGCCTTTCATTCGCATATGAGCCAAGAGCTCAAAAAGTGTCGAAATGTTCATGTAACGTCGTTTTCTCTTGCGGCAATGAGTGAAGAGTACTTAAAAAGTGCGGATGTTCCAGAGCTTATTTTCGTTGAAGCTCACGGGAATTGGGCGCAAAAAATGGTTGAGTTGCAAGGGTATGATTTGTCTTTAGAAGACAAGGACTTGTCTTTAGTTGTGCTCGGTGATGAAAGTGATAATGGGTCACTAAAAATCGCACTTCGCTTAGGGGCATCAGATTTTTTGTCTCACAATGTAACTCTATCGGACTTACTGCCACTGTTGAAGAAAACGGCCTCTGAAAAGCTTGAGAACTCCAGTTACGGAGAGTTTATCTTGTTTTTGAACACCAAAGGAGGGATGGGGGCAACCACTTTAGCGTTAAATACTGCCATTGAGATGGCCACGCAGAACCCTAACGAAGTACTTTTACTCGATATCGATCTTCAATTTGGCGTGATACCTGATTATTTGAACATAACACCCACTTATAGTGTTTCGGATGCGATCAACAGTTCTAATGATTTGGATGAAATGTCTTTGGGGTCATTGGTAAACAAACATGAATCGGGTCTCCATGTTCTAAGCTTTAAGCATGAAAATAACGCAGATGATTTCGAACAGGCTCAGAAAATTGGCAGATTACTTCCAATTCTGCGTCGTTTTTACCCTTATGTGATCATTGACCTATCTAGAGGCTTAGATCACGTATTTGCATCAGCAATATCACCAGCGACTAAAGTACTTTTGGTTTTGCAACAGAGCTTAGTGTCAGTAAAAAACACAAGCAGACTAATTAAATCTCTGAAATTTGAGTACGGCTTACAAAGTGACTCAATAGAGGTCATTCTCAACCGTTATGAAAAGCGACATTCAATTAAGTTGAAAGACATTGAGCAAGCAGTGGGCAACCACGACATACACCTTATGCCAAATGATTTTAAAGTCGCGCTAGAGAGTGCCAACTTGGGGCAGCCGTTAGTTCAGTCGAGAAAAAAAAGCTCTATTACTCGCTCTATCATCGACTTATCTCATGTTCTTTCACCACCGGAGCAGGAAGAGAAAGGGTGGCTGAAAAAGTTGTTTTCATAATGGGTTGATGAAAAGTAAACACGAGGGATTGTGATGTTCTTTAAACGAAAAAATGTAAATCCAGAGTTTGAAAAAAAAGTAGAACAGATTTCGCATGATTCAGAAGATGCCAATCCTGTTGAACGTTTATCAAGTGTTGAGATGTCCAGTCACTCTCGGACAGAAGCGAGCGTTGAAAAAGAGAAGGCGATTGACGAGGCTCGCAAAGTACTGGAGCAAGAATTGTCAATCAAACACTTCTTTCACAAGCAGTTGCTTGAAACGTTAGACTTAGGGTTACTTTCTAGCTTGGAGAAAGAGCGCGCTAAGTTAGATTTGCACGAAGCTATTGTTCAGTTGATGGCTGAAGATGGTAGCCATGCTTTAAGTGCAGAAGGTCGAAAAAGGGTCATCAAACAAATCGAAGATGAGGTTTTTGGTCTTGGTCCGTTGGAGCCTTTGTTAGCCGATCAAACGGTCTCAGATATATTAGTCAATGGTCCTAAGAGCGTTTATGTGGAGCGAAGAGGCAAACTTGAAAAGACGCCCTATACTTTTCTCGATGATCGCCACCTAAGAAATATTATCGATCGCATAGTAAGTCAGGTAGGACGCCGAATCGATGAGTCATCACCTATGGTAGATGCGCGCTTGGTTGATGGCTCACGTGTTAATGCGATTATCCCACCTCTCGCACTTGATGGTCCTTCTGTTTCTATCCGTCGTTTTGCTGTAGATCGTTTGACTATGGATAACTTGATTGACTATAACTCAGTGTCTCCTCAGATGGCTAAGTTTGTCGAAGCTGCGGTTAAAGGTGAATTAAATATCTTAATCTCTGGAGGGACTGGTTCTGGTAAAACGACAACACTTAATATCTTTTCTGGTTTCATTCCTCGAGATCAACGAATTATTACCATAGAAGACTCGGCGGAATTACAACTTCAACAACCTCATGTCATTCGTTTAGAAACTCGCCCTGCAAACCTAGAAGGTAAAGGCGAAATCAGCCAGCGAGAGCTCGTAAAAAATACCCTGCGTATGCGCCCCGACCGAATCGTGGTTGGTGAGGTTCGTGGTAGCGAAGCGGTTGATATGCTAGCTGCGATGAACACGGGCCATGACGGCTCACTTGCTACCATTCATGCGAATACCCCTCGTGATGCCTTGAGTCGTGTCGAAAACATGTTCTCGATGGCTGGGTGGAACATATCAACCAAAAACTTACGAGCTCAAATAGCTTCGGCTATCCACCTTGTTGTTCAAATGGAACGACAAGAAGATGGTAAGCGTCGTATGGTGAGTATCCAAGAGATCAACGGCATGGAAGGTGAAGTGATTACGATGTCTGAAATATTCCGTTTTCAGCGTAAAGGTATTGATGAAAGCGGCAATATTATCGGTTATTTCACAGCAACGGGGGTTGTGCCTCAATACCATGACCAGTTAGTCAAACGTGGACTCGATTTGCCTTTCGAGCTCTTTAGTGAGGCCAAAGGCTAAGGAGAGATTATGGACAATGTAAGCGTTTCATTAGGTCTATTATTCATTGCGGTGCTTTTTATCTCTCAAGCTTTGTTGTTACCTGCTGCAGGGAAAAAAGCGAAGCACAAAGAGTTGTCTCGACGTTTGAAAGAGACGCAACGTAATATCGATGCAGAGAGTTTGTCATTATTAAAAGAACACTATAACAAAGATTTATCTCCAGTAGACCGCAAGTTAATCGTCATTCCATATTTTGCAGGCTTAAAGAAAATGCTAGAACTCGCCGGCTTTAAATTGGCATTGAGCCGCTTTTTACTGATTATTTCTCTTTGTGCTGTATTGCTCTCATTGATATCGATAATGACCAACCAAGTATGGTTCATCAGTGTTGGGGCGTTCATTTTTGTTTGGGTTGTCGCCTATCTATTTGTGCAAAATCGAGTGACTTACCGAATGGCTCAGTTTGAAGAACAGCTTCCTGAGGCTTTAGATATTATTCGACGTGCATTGCAAGCCGGACAACCGTTGGTTCAATCATTTAACGAGGTTGGCGAAGAGCTCCCTGATCCTATAGGAGCCGAGTTTAAGAACACTTATAACTTGCTCAACTATGGTTATGACTTACGTTTGGCAATTTTACAAATGGCAGAGCGAGTCCCAACCGTTTCAATGCTAGCTTTTTCTAGCGCAGTGATGTTACAGAAAGAGACTGGGGGTAACTTATCTGAGAATTTGCAAAAGGTATCTGAAGTGCTTAGAGCTCGTTTTAAACTGGAAAGGAAAGTAAAAACGCTCTCTGCTGAAAGCCGTTTATCAGCATGGATCTTAACGTTATCACCCTTTGGTTTATTTTTTGCTATGAGAGTGGCTAGCCCTGAATACATCGAACCACTTTACAAAGATCCTCGAGGTCTATCGATGGTCAGTGTCGGTATTGTTCTTTTGGCTATCGGTGCCTTGTGGATTAAAAAGGTCATCAACATAGAGATTTAACCTATGGAATTATTAAATATTGAAGTTTGGAAGCAGATGTTAGAAGAGTTTGGGGTCAGCTCTCAGATGGTTATCTATTCGATGATTTTGCTTACAACAGTCTTGTTAACACTAACGCTTGGATTTCTTTTTTTAGGAGCTCGTTCTCCTTTGGACAAGAAACTGAGACAGATATCAGAAGACGGGGCGCCAACTGGCAGAAAACCATACGACTTCTCGAATACGTTAGAATCATTAAGCCCTTTTTTAAGTAAAGGTAATAAAAAAGATAATGAAACTTACTCGGAAAAGTTGATGCATGCCGGGTTCCATGAGAAACGTTCATTATCGGTTTTCTATGCGTTGAAGGTTTTATCTAGCTTGGTAGGTATCGTCGCTGCTTTTATGGTTTATTACATCGCGTTGGGCGGAGACTATAATAATTTACTCATCATGACCTGTGTTTTTCTTGGTACATTCACACCGAATATGATTCTCAGTAAGCTACAAAAAGAGCGTCAGAAAAAAATCAGAAACGGTGTTCCTGATGCATTAGACCTTCTTGTTGTATGTACCGAGTCCGGATTGGGCTTTAATGCAGCTCTTGGACGTGTTGCATCAGAGCTCTATGTCTCTCAGCCGGAACTTGCGGATGAACTAGAGACTGTGTTTGCTAAAATCCAAGCGGGTGTCACTATGCCTGATGCGCTTAGACAGCTTATCGAGCGAACCGGTTTAGTCGAATTGGAAGGTTTGGTTTCTTTGCTTTCTCATGCATCGAGAATGGGCGGAAGCTTAGCGCAAACGCTCCGTGACTATACTGAAGATTTTAGAGATAAGCGTCAGCAAGCCGCTGAAGAAATCGCGGCGAAAATACCGACTAAAATGTTATTCCCCATGTTGATATTTATTTGGCCTTGTTTTTTCATTGTCGCACTTGGCCCTGGACTCTTGATTGTAATGGACGCATTGAGTGCGCCGGGAGCAAGTTTATGATTTTATACAATAAGTTTCTTCTTCTATTATTGCCATTTTTGCTACTTGGTTGCGCATCTTCTGATGAACCAACCAACCAATTTGATGCCGAATTGTATTCGGGTAAACCAATCGATAGTTTGACTAGTGATGATCCACCGCTAAATGAAAAAGAAGCAATCATGCGCGGTGACATTGCTCTGCGAGACAACAATATAGACTTGGCGTTGTATGAATACATACGCTCTTTGTCTTTCCCTGAAAAAGAGTTTCACGATAAAACTCTGTTCACTATTGGCCAAATACATTCGTCTCGCGGTAACTATGCGTTGGCCGAGAAAGCTTACCTTGCAGCGCTAGATTTTAACCCTGCCCACACTGAAGTGCTGGAACAGTTAGGTGTGCTATACACCAAACAACGTCGTACAGATGAAGGGCGGAGTTATTTCTTTAAAGCGATTAATTCAGACCAAAT
Source organism: Vibrio sp. 10N.222.52.B7 (assembly GCF_041474275.1). NCBI lineage: Bacteria > Pseudomonadati > Pseudomonadota > Gammaproteobacteria > Vibrionales > Vibrionaceae > Vibrio > Vibrio sp. 10N.222.52.B7. The sequence continues at coordinate 33,547 of NZ_JBFRTU010000011.1, forward strand.
TCGTTTAAAAAGCAGTGAAACGATTAAAAACCACCAAGCGTTAAGCCAAAGTGAAGTCGCTAGCTTGAAGGTTGACAGTATGTCTCCTGCATCAGCATATATGGGAATTGGTGTGTTGGAAGATGTCGACGGAAAGCATCAGATAGCTCAAGAGTACTTCAAAAAGTCACTGCAGATAGACAAAAACTCATTCAAAGCTCTGTTGAATATGGGCTACTCCCATTACATGTACGGCAATTACAAGGAAGCGTATCAGTACACGCGTTCAGCTCTAGAGTTAGAGCCAAATAGTGAGAAGGCCCAAAACAATCTAGCCCTCATTTATCTGGCTTCCGGTGATGTTAAGAAAGCCACTAATATGTTTATGCGACATATGGATGCGCCTGAAGCGTTGAATAATGTAGGGTATTTCCTAATATTACAAGGTAAGCCGGATGAAGCCGTTCCTTACCTTCAGCAAGCAATAGACAAGAAACCATCGTATTACAGAGTTGCGAACGAAAACTTAAACAGAGCACTAGCGGAAGTGAGAGAGATGGAGCAATAG
>NZ_JBFRTU010000011.1:34879-111455 GCF_041474275.1 Vibrio sp. 10N.222.52.B7
TTTGGCTAGTTTGTGCCACAGTGATCTTTATTTACAAGTGGGAGAGTGTTTCAGCTCTTAACCTGAATGATAATGACGACTATATGCGTTTCGTTCAATTTCAGGATTGGATGGCAACTGGACATTGGTACCTAGAGCCAATGAATAATTTTAATGCCGCTGATGGCATTGTTATTCATTGGTCTCGCTTTCCTGATTTAATCTTATCGCTCGTAGCTTTTCCATTGTTGTTTATCGTCGATGATAATCTTGCTTATACAATATCCATTTCTCTTGTCCCTCTGCTTTACTTGCTACTTTTTTCGCTGTCATGCTTTTACCTAGCTGACCACCTCTTCGGTGCCAAGTATCGCTTTATTAGTATGATGTTTGCGATTTCTTCGCCTTCAATTATCCATTTTTTACCCGGTTCTATTGATCATCATAATATTCAGCTGGTCTTCGCGGTCCTATTTCTAGCTTTAACGCCATTGAATCATGAGCAGTTGCGCCATGCGTGGCGTGTGTATGCGCAATCTATCTTGCTGTCTCTATCTTTATGGACGGGGCTTGATAATGTTTTGCTATTCATGTTTTTTTTCGCGATTTACACCGTGTATTACGGTCTTGTTCGCCATGAGTGGTTTGGCTATATCTCTAAGTTGTATGCGAGTTCCGCTCTGTTTGGGATTTGTGCGGTTTTATTAAATCGGCCTTACGATGAGTTTTTCGTTTTTAAGTACGACGAAATATCATTTGTTCTCATCATCCTTTTCTTCTGTGGCTGGCTTTTCGTTAATGTTTATCATCGGTTTATGAATGAAGATAACAGTCTACTGCAAAAGGTTTTTCTGTTCGTATTTCTAGCTGTTCTATTTTTAATCCCAGTGGCAGTGCTTTATCCATCACTCAGCAGTGCGTTGTTAATTGATTACCCTCCAATACTTAAAGTCTATTGGTTAGACCAAGTGACGGAAGCGAAATCGGTCGTTAGATATGTCGCAAGTCATGGTTTTTTCTCGATAGAGAATTACGCTTTGCTCGTGATTCCTGCCACTTTGTATCCACTTTTTAAGCGTAAAAATCACCACTGCGCAATTTTGTATCTCATCTTTATGTTCAATTTAGCCCTTGCGATCTTTTGGCAGATTAGAGTCATGAGGTTGTGTTTTGTGCTAGCGGCTCCCCTCCAAGCATACGTGATTCTTCAGTTAGCAGATTACATCCGTTCCTCCATCATAAAAGCAGCGGTTATTACTTCTGGAGCACCACTAGCGGTCGCCTTTGTCATTCTCGCGTTGTCGCCAACCGAAGAAATTACAACTACTCTTGATCAAAAGGAGCAATCTCTGAAGATTCATAAGGTGTTAAAAGATAACGATATAAATTCGCACACCATACTTTCAGGGATTGAAACGGGGGCTCCAGTGTTGGCAAAAACGGATAATCGAATTATTGCTGCTCCTTACCATCGAAATATTGTTGGGAACCAATTTCTTATTGAAGTGATGCTAGAGGAAGATCTGAGCTTAGCCGAGCGGAAAATCATAGAGAAAAGCATCGATATCATTGTTATTGGCAATGATGCGCATTTGTTGATTTTAAAGGACTCGGCTAGCGAGGAGGCATTGATCAATAAGCTGTACAGCTCAGATACGCCAACTTGGTTAGATGTTGTGTACGACAATATTGAAAATGGGTACCGAGTGTTTCGAGTCAGGGAGAGCTCATGAAGAATCAAACCATAGCGGTGTTACTCCCGTGCTATAACGAAGCCGGAGCGGTTGGAAAAACGGTGGCTGACTTTCAACGTGCACTACCAAGTGCGACGGTTTATGTGTACGACAATAACTCTACTGATGGCACGGTCGAAGAGGCGCTGCAAGCTGGTGCTGTTGTTCGCCATGAGTATCGTCAGGGCAAAGGTGAAGTTGTGCGACGGATGTTCTCAGATATTGATGCTGATATTTATATTATGGCTGATGGTGATGATACCTACGACGCCTCCATTTGCCCTACACTGATTGAACAACTGGTTACTGAACAGCTCGATATGATCATTGGCAGTCGAGAGCGCTCTTCCGAGGCTTATCCTGCAGGACATATTTTGGGTAATAAGATGTTTTCGACTCTGATAAATAAAGGGTTCAATGCTCAATTGAATGACGTTTTCTCTGGCTATCGAGTGATGAGTCGCCGGTTTGTAAAAACGGTCCCTATTTTCAGTGATGGCTTTCAAATTGAGACGGAACTAACCGTGCATGCATTGCACCACAATATGTCGATCAAAGAAGTACCCACTCATTATCACTCAAGGCCTGAAGGCACGGCGAGTAAGCTGAATACATTGAGTGATGGGATCAAAATCCTCAATTTTATTTTGTTCCTGCTACGAGACGTAAAGCCGATGTTTTTTTTCGGTGTGTTGTCAGTGTTGCTTTGTTTTATTTCATTAGGATTAGGGGTTCCCGTTATTATCGATTTTATTGATACCGGGCTCGTTGAAAGAGTCCCAACAGCTATTCTGTCTAGTTCAATTGCACTTATCGCGGTGATGTCTTTCTTTTGTGGCTTGATACTCGACAACGTGTCGCGCGGCAGACGAGAGATGAGGATCCTTTCAATATTAAGAAGTCACGATCACAAGCCATCTCAATAGGATTCAGGAATGAGAATAAACAAGGATGAAGACAAGGAGTGGCTCGATTATTTGTCCCGTTTCAGTGATGAATATGACGAGCGAGTCTACGAAAGCAGTACAACAGGCTATGTGATGAGAGCTGGCCATGTAGCGTGCGAAAAGCCATTTGGTGAAAGTGAACACTTTTCGAGAGTGTTAGAAGTGGGATCCGGAACGGGTGAACACTTACTGCATGTTAAGCACACTTTTGATGAATATATTGTAAGTGATGGTGATGCTGCGGCACTTGAGTTGGCCCAAAAGCAGCTCAATCATATCAACTCTTACGATAAACTTACTTTCGATGTGACCAATGCTAGGCAATTAAACTTTGAAAATAATAGCTTTGATCGAGTGATTGCAACTCATATATTGGAACATTTGTATGAGCCCCATTTAGTTATCAAAGAGTGGTTAAGAGTGTTAAAGCCCGGAGGGACTCTTTCGATTCTGATTCCTACTGATCCTGGAATAGCATGGAAGATTGGTCGGTACTGTACGACGAGGAAGCAAGGTCTGGCAAAAGGTTGGAATTACGATTATATAATGGCAAGAGAGCATGTAAATCCATGTAATAATCTAATTGCGTTCTTAAGGTACTATCTTCCTGAACATCAAAAATCATTTTGGCCGATGAGTTTTGTGCCTCTTATTGACTGCAATTTATTCTTCAATTTTCACGGGATTAAGCCTGATTCTAGTTCTGAAAAGAAGTAAGAAGCAAGCGACTCGCTCACTTCTTACTATAAATCTTTTAGACTGCTAAACCTGTCATTGCGCCAAAGGCCATGAATAATCCGACAAGCCCTACAATAGGTAACTTCACGGTTTTCAATAACCACACACCAACAATGATCAGAGCGAAGTCTATGCCGCTGCTTACTGCGCTTGTGAAGATCGGTTGATATAGTGCCGCCAATAACAAACCGACAACCGCCGCATTCACACCAGTAAGAGCGCCTGCCACTAAAGGTTTGCTTGCAATCGCCTGCCAGTTTTTCAATACCCCCAGTAGTAATAAGAAGCCCGGTAAGAACACGGCGATTGTCGCCAACAAAGCGCCAGTAATTGGTGCCGATGGCATTAATACATAGCCTAGGTATGTCGCTAAGGTAAACATAGGACCAGGTACAGCCTGTGCTGCAGCATAGCCCGTTAGGAACGCATCTTGGGATAGTTGGTCACCAATACCATTTTGTAGCAACGGAAGTACCACGTGACCGCCACCGAATACTAAGCTGCCAGCTTGATAGAACAGACCAAATACTTCAATACCTTGAGAGTATGCACTGAACAGAGGAAGGCCAACCAACAGCGCAACAAAAATAACGAGCGGTGTTATGGAGATCTTGTGTGTTGATGGAACCGTTTTGATGTCTTGTGAGGTCAAAAACTTGCTGCCAATGATTGCGGCAAATAGAAGTACCAAGATTTGTGGCCAGATCCCAGGAAGCAACAGGAGAACCACGGCAGTCATGACACATAAAGCGGTCGCGACTTTCGATTGGCAAAAGTTTTTGTACATGCCAAATGTGGCATCAGCAACCACCACCACTGCGAGTAGCTTCAAACCGTGAATGATTGAATTAAACAGAGGTGCTTCCAATAGTTGATTGCTCACCAAAGCTAATATCAACATTAAGATGACAGACGGGGAAGTAAAGCCGATAAACGCTGCAATCGCACCCGTTAAGCCACCTCTTTTGTAGCCAACCGCAAAGCCAACTTGGCTTGAACCTGGGCCGGGTAGAAATTGACTAAGCGCGACAATTTGCCCGTACTCTTCATCAGATAGCCAATTAAGCTTCTCAACAAAGGTTTTACGGAAGTAGCCAATGTGCGCAGCTGGCCCACCAAAGCTAATCCAGCCAAGCCAGAAAAATGTTTTAAAAATTGAAAGCATGATCGATTCCAGATAAATGTTTAGCGTAATTTATGGTGACTTGCACTATGATTCAAATTAATTGTTTTAATTATAACTATTAATGAAATAGGTTCTTCTGGATGGCTGATTTTAACTGGAAAGGTATCGATCTTAACTTATTGATAGCTCTGCAAGCGTTATACAAAACGAACAGTGTAAGTAAAGCGGCTGAGCGCTGTTATGTCAGTCAGTCTGCAATGAGTCATAGCCTTCAACGACTTCGAAAGTTGTTTGATGATCCTCTGTTTGAGCGGGTAGGTAGCAAGATGGAAGCAACGGATAGAGCGATTGAATTATCCAGTACTGTCGATGCCTTGCTCAATACCATTCAATCTGAAGTACTACTCTCTAAATCATTTGATGCAACAACTTACAAAGGCAGTTGGAAGATTGGTCTTACCGATTATGCCGAGCAGATGTTTGCTCCAGTGTTGTTTGATCTCATTAAACAGTCCTCTCCTGATTCTCAAATTGCGTTGTTCAACGTAAATCGATCTAACTATCAGCAAGTCTTTGACGATGCCAAGCTTGATATGACGATAGGCAGCTTTGGTGAGGTACCAAAGCAATATCGAACAAAGCATTTGTATACGGAGCAACATGTTTGTTTACTTGATCAATCGGTTCTATCTATTGAGGAGCCGATGTCGCTAGAACAATTTGTTGCTGTCGAGCACGCGCTTGTTTCCCCTGCAGGGGCTTTAAAGACGGGAGTGGACACTCGTTTAGGTGAACTCGGCTTAAGCCGGAAAGTCGCGATATCTTCCAGTAACTTTTTAACTGTTAAACGACTCATTCGTGGCAGAGAACTATTGTGTATTGTCCCCAAGCTAGTCGCGCGCAAGGATATTGATAGTGAAGAAACCTTACTAGCTGTGAAGCCACCTATTGATGTTCCAGATTTTGATATCCAGCTTGTTTATAGAAAGGCAAAGCATTTAGATGATAAAAATAAACTACTTAGAAAGTTGATTACTAATGCGATCTCATCTGTGATTTCCGAATAGTTTATTGTGTCGGTTAATCGTCAAATTCATATGAATTAATTTTAGAAAAATCCGGTTTATTATAAGAACCCGACTATACTTAATTTACGACTCAAGGCAGTCGTAAAGAATAGGCTTTTTGATTTACCTAAGTAAAAAAATTGGTTATATCCTCATGATATAGCTTAAAAAACTACCAGGCTAAACGGACTTAGTTGGTCTTAAAGCGCTAGCTCCCCCTAGCGCTTTTTCTTTTATGTCGATTCTGGCAAAAGGGTCTGAATTCTTTTCAGCAGTTGCTCGATCTCTTGTTTTTCATAGTGAGCCGTCACCTTAGGTTGGCTGCTTTCTCTTGGGAGTAATGCAGTTTCGATATGGTGCTGCAGTAAAGCATCTTGTGAGTTAGCGTTGAGCTTCTCTGCAAGTACCACAGCTTGTCGACCAATCGTGGTGAAGTCTTGTTTGATGGTGGTCAGTGGTGGATTAAAAAACGCACTGTCCTCGATGCCATCAAAGCCGACGACCGCAACCTTGTCAGGGACTGGAATCTGCAGTTCTTGCAGTGCGCGTAAAACCCCTAATGCCATTTGATCACTGGCGACCAACACAGCATCAAATGGGATTTGTTTCGCAACGGCGTCTCGAATGCCAAGGTAGCCACTTTCCGCTTGCCAGTTTCCTTGATGTTGAAACTGTACCTGACAGTTTGCATCTGATAGCACACCCAACCAACTCTGAAGACGGATTTGTGAGGCACTGGATTCGTTAGGCCCGCTGATCAACAAGTATTCAGAGCGACCATTTTCAATAAGATGCTGAGCCGCCAGCTTTGCGCCCTCGGCGTGATCGCCGCATATATAGTTAACTTGGCTGTTAGAAGGGACATCAATGAAGATGAGGTTCAAGTGTTGATATTGTTCTACCAGCAATTCGGCGTCTGCACTCTTTAAAGGCACATTGAGAATGATGCTGTCGACCTGTTGAGCCATCAGTTCACGAATAGCCTCACGGGTGTTCGCGAGATTAGGCTCGGAAACAACAGAGAAAGCGACGCCATAACCCATATCATGAGCCTGCATTCGCACGCCATTGGCGATCATTGCTGCGCCATGCAGTGCCATATCGAGCGTGACTAAACCAACGCTGGTGGACTTGGAACGGCTGAGCATTTGAGCCCCTTTATTGGGCACATATCCAAGCTTCTTTATCGCAGCATTCACTTTGTTTCGAGTGGATTCTGCGACATCTTGCGAACCGTTCGTCACCCTTGATACTGTTTGAGTCGATACGCCAGCCAGCTTCGCCACATCTTTAAAAGTTACACTCATCACACCGTCCATCGAATATTCCCGTCGTTCGATGAGCTTATCCAATTTAGCGAAATGAAACTCTGCTCCCTTTCAAAAAAATGTCATTTGAAACATTAAATATGTTTCCGGAAACAGTCGATCTTGTGCAAATTTTAGCAACGAATAAGTGTTTTTAGATCACGTTATTTAGCCGTTTTAGTACTAATTTCAGTCTTCAAGTTCACTATTAATTTTAGTTTATGTTTACGAAAACAATATGAGATTGGCTATGAGCGAATTTATTCATCTAACAAGTAAAAACCACAGTTTGATCATCAAATCGGGCCGTACTCCAGAGGTTCTTCACTGGGGCGCAAAGATCGCCAGTATTGATGAAGATCTTTTGTTATCAACCGAGAGACCGATCTCTCAAGCACGCCTTGATGTCGATGTACCGCTTTCTCTTTGTCCTGAATTGGGTAGCGGTCATTTTAATGCGCCGGGAATAGAAGGGCATCGTGATGGTTTTGATTGGGCACCCGTTTTTAATACCGTCCGCGTGGAAGCTCAGGTTCAGCAAGCCACTTTTGTTCTAGAAGACACCGTGTCTAAGCTTGAATTGACGGTTGAAATTAAACTGGATTACGAATCGGATGTGGTTCAAAAGCGCATCACAGTAACCAACAAAGGGGGCAGTAAATACTATTTAAATAAGCTGTCATCAACGTTGCCGCTGCCAAACCACGCCAATGAATTGATGACGTTCCATGGTCGTTGGTGTCATGAGTTCCAAACGCAACGTCAGCGTTTTGAGCATGGTGGCTTCATGCAAGAGAACCGTCGCGGCCGTACTTCACATGAAAACTTCCCTGGCATGTTTGCAGGAACGCAAGGTTTCTCAGAACAGAATGGTTTGGTGTGGGGCTTCCATTTAGGTTGGAGTGGTAACCACCAAATGCGTGCTGATGTTCGCAGTGATGGCCGCCGCTTTGTACAAGCGGGAGAGTTATTGTTAGCGGGTGAATCGATTCTAGAACCAGAGGCTACTTACCAGACACCTTGGCTCTATGGCTGTTACAGCAACTCTGGTTTGAACGGTATTGCTCAACGTTTTCAGCAGTTTGTTCGTGACAACATTATTCAATTCCCTACCGATAAACCTCGCCCTGTGCACTTAAATACTTGGGAGGGCATCTACTTCGACCATAAACCGGAATACATCATGCAGATGGCAACCGAAGCCGGCGCAATGGGTGTTGAACGATTCATTATTGATGATGGTTGGTTTATTGGTCGTGATGGCGAACGAACGGCCTTAGGCGATTGGTATCTCGATGAAGTGAAATACCCAAATGGCTTAGAACCTGTGATTGAACACGTTAACCAACAGGGGATGGAGTTCGGGTTGTGGGTTGAACCTGAGATGGTCAGCCAAGACTCAAACCTATACCGTAACCATCCTGATTGGGTCCTAGGTTTGCAAGGTTATCATCAACCGTCTGGTCGTTGGCAGTATGTTTTAGACTTGCAGAATGAAGCGTGCTTTGACTACTTGTTCTCTCGCCTTGATACGCTTCTGACTACGTACAATATCGGCTACTTAAAGTGGGACATGAATCGTGAATTAGTTCAGCCGAGCCACCAAGGTAAGGCGGCGGTGCATGGTCAAACTGAAGCCTTGTATCGTCTCGTCGATCAACTGAATCAAGCACACCCTAAAGTCGAGATTGAATCTTGTTCATCAGGCGGTGGTCGCATTGATTTTGAAATCCTCAAGAGAACACATCGATTCTGGGCATCCGATTGTAACGATGCATTGGAACGCCAAGCTATTCAAAAAGGCATGAGTTACTTCTTCCCACCAGAAGTTATGGGGGCGCATATTGGCCCTGCTGAGTGCCATTCAACCAATCGTCGTCACAGTATCAATATGCGTGGTGTCACCGCTTTGATGGGGCATATGGGTGTTGAGCTTGACCCGGTTAAAGAGTCGCAACAAGAGAAACAAGCTTTCTCTCACTACATCTCTCTGCACAAGCAGTTCCGCCATATTTTGCACTCAGGGCGCAGCTTTCGCATGGATCCTGCGGACAAAAACCAGAACATCTATGGGGTGCAGAATGATGATGAAATGCTGATCACCGTGTGTCAGTTGGCGATGCCTGAGTACGCTCTGCCATCACCACTTCGTATTAGCTGCGTGGAAGACAGTGCGCTGTATCAAGTGAAGTTAGTGGAGATGCCACAAACCAGTTTCCAACTCATGAAGCAACGCCCTCAATGGTTAGATAAAACACTGACTTTAAGCGGCGATAACCTCAAAGAGATTGGATTGACCTTACCTATTCTCGACCCAGAGTCTGCCTTGATTGTGCATCTAAAAAAGATGTGAATCTCTGACTCTGAGTACCCCTACAAATAAAAATCTAAATATAAAAATTATAATCGGCAGCGAGGTATTGCTGCCGCAATAACTCAACTTAAGGAAAACAAAATGTCTATTACCGTTCTGTTGTCATTTTTGTTATTTACTGGGTTTGTAGTCGCGTTTACCTACAACAAAGTGAAAAATGATAAAAACACCTCACAAGATGGTTTCTTTCTTGGCGGAAGAAGCTTAACCGGCGGCTTAATCGCCAGCTCACTTATCTTAACAAACTTGAGCGCCACCAGTTTCGTGGGCATGAGCGCACAAGCTTATACCCACAATATGAGTGTCATGGGCTGGGAAGTGGCCTCTGGTGTCACTTTGGTGATCATCGCTTTGATGTTAGTTCCTCGTTATTTGAAGCAAGGCATCACCACTATTCCTGATTTCTTAGAGAGCCGCTACGACATGTCGGTGAAGAAGTTTGTGACGTTACTTTTCTTGTGCCAATACGTGATCAACATTTTGCCTACCACACTTTACGCGGGCGCCGTTGTTTTGGGTGAAATCTTCGATGTTCAGGCCCTGCTTAATATTTCAGAGTTTAGCTCAATCGCGCTTATTTCGGCGACGATTGGTCTACTTGGCTTCTTTTACGCAATTTATGGTGGCCTGAAAGCGGTTGTGATTGCAGATACCATTAATGGCGTAGGCTTGATTGTTGGCGGCATGATGATCCCTGTGTTTGGTTTGATGGTACTGGGCGAAGGTAGCTTTGGTGCTGGCTTAGATATTCTGCTTTATGCCGCGCCAGAGAAGCTTCAATCGGTGGGTACAGAAAGCGATCCACTGCCGTTCTCAACATTGTTTACTGGTCTGCTTTTGGTGAACTTGTACTACTGGGGTACTGATCAATCCATTATTCAACGCGCATTAGGTGCTAAAAACCTGAAAGAAGGTCAGAAAGGTGTAATCCTTGCCGGTGCGATTAAGGTTATCTCTCCGCTGTTCTTGATCATTCCAGGCATCATCGCTTTCCACATGTTTGGTGCTGATGCGGGCAACCCAGACACCATGTACACCCGTTTAGTTAATGAAGTTTTGCCTAAGCCGCTGGTGGGTTTCTTCGTTGCGGTGATGTTTGGTGCGATTTTGAGTACCTTTAATGGTGTGTTGAACAGCTCAACGACTCTGTTTGCGTTGAACGTGTATAAGCCGCTATTTGGACAAGGTAAAACAGACGAAGAGCTAGTGGATAAAGGGCGTATTTTTGGTGTTGTGATTGCGATTATCTCGGTATGTATCGCACCATTCATCATGTACGCACCAGAAGGTCTTTTCCAATACCTTCAAATGGTGGCGGGGTTCTTCAGTGTGCCAATCTTTACTATCGTGTTTGTCGGCTATGTATCTAAACGTGTACCCGCTGTAGCGGCGAAAGTGGCGTTGGTGGTGTTTGTAAGTTCATACGCAGCAATGCAGCTAGTATTTAAAACACCGATTCACTTCCTACATCAATTAGCGATTCTATTCGTAGTATGTACCGCGTTGATGTTCATCATTGGTTACTTTATGCCGCGTGAGTCTGAGTACGTGATGCCAGTCAATGAGAATATTGATGTGACACCTTGGGAGTTCCGTTTCGAGGCTTCGGCTATTATTCTTTACATGGTGCTTGGTGCTTACGTTATGTTCTCGGATGTGGGTTTTGTATCGGACGATCCAACCATCATGCAAGTTTATGGCGTGTGTGGCATTGTTATGTTGCTCGGTATTTTTGGACGACTAGCAAAGCGAAAGAAAGCACTTGCGACCGCGTAGATGAGTTCGGGTAATTAAAAACGAAAACGCCGCTCTTTGGAAATAGGAGCGGCGTTTTTCGATCTTGTGAAGATAAATGGAAGGCTAAAAAGTCTAAAAAGAGAATCGAGTCCATTTCTTAGCTCGCCAGCGATAGGCCATGATGATTCCACGGAACCATTCGTCCATCGCGATTGCCATCCAAGCACCCAATACGCCATAACCCCAATGCACGCCAAGCAAATAGCTCATGGCAACCCCAATGCCCCACATGCTGAGAATGCCCATTTTGATCGGGAATTTAATGTCGCCAGCAGCCTTTAGACAAGAGATAAAGATAAGGTTAAATACTCGTCCAGCTTCAAGAATGATGGAACCTGCAATCAGTGCCGCCGTTAGCGCAATGATCTCTGGATCTTGCGTGAACAGATCGAGAATTTCGAAACGGAACACATACACCATGCAGGTGATCGCGGTTGACGCGATAAAGCCAACCACAAAGTAACGTTGCACGCGCTTGGTAATCTCGTCGATCCACCCCTTACCAATGTAATAGCCTGTTTGGATTTGGCTGCCTTGACCAATTGCCAGTGCAAACGCAAAAGAGAGGCGAGCGATGTTTTGTGCGTAAGTAAACGCAGCCAGTGAAGACGTACCCATCTGCACTACAAAGAAGGTAATGCTGATCTGAGCCATGTTATAAGAGAGCACTTCTCCAGCGTTCATCGAGCCGATCTTCATGATTTTTTGATAGATGGCTTTCGGCACAGATTTAAACTGCTTCACTGGTAGATAAATCCCTTTGCTTCTGACCACACCAATCAAGATCAACATTCCGATTACTTGGCTAATGACGGTCGCGGTCGCAACCCCTTGCACGCCGTATACAGGCAAACCAAAAGGTTGATATAAGGCACAGTAGTTACCGAATACGTTGATGACACCTGCAATCATATTGATCACCATCGGTGACTTTGAATAGCCATGACTGCGCAAAATAGTGGTGAGAACCACACCTATGGTTACATTGAAGGTGAGAGCACCACTGATGAACAGGTATTCTTGCGCGTACTGTTCGACTTGAGGTTCGAGTTGATAAAGCGGGATAAAATATTCAGCAACAAGAACGGCAATCACACTCAGTAGCACACCGGCAATAATGGCCAGAATGATACTTGCTACACCCACGTGAGCGCTCTCTTGAGTGCGGGAAGCACCATTGTATTGCGCGATTAGAATACCCGTACCACTGCTGACCATGGTCGAGACAATGATCAGGAAAAAGGATATCTGAGAAATAACACCAACGGCAGACACGGCTTTGTCCGAGTATCCCGATAACATGAATACATCACTGGTGTTGAGTGCGGTTCTTAAAAGAACTTCGATAAAAATTGGCCAGGTGAGCGCAACGATTCCCATACGTTTGTTTAGGGTGGAATCAGCATTAGGCATTTAGGTTTTCTCAAAAAAGGGGTAGGCGACACTATAGTTTAGCTATTATTTAGTAAACGACTATCAAATTAATGTCCGGAAGGCTAATAAGGATAAATAAAATTCGAATAAGTCTTCAGAACCCAATATTTCAGTGAGAGTGATGAAATTTTTGAGTAAGATTTCATAAGCTATTAAGAGGATCAGAATGGAAGCAAGTGATTGCTTGAAACGACCGGAAAGTGAGTTTGAAAAGTGGCAAAGCTAGCGACATCGAGCTAGCTCTACCGTTTTAAAGTCTAGTTAATTCGTTGCCCTCGATCATCGAATAGGTGGCAATCTTTTGAGGAGAAACTCAGCTCAAGTGATTGGTATCGAGTGACCTCGTGGTCTCCTGGTAGGTGCACCTTAAAGCTATCCACGCCACAAGACTGGCCAAACATATAAGTGCTGTTCCCTAGTCGCTCGACCACTTCACTTTGAAATTCAATGGTGATATCAGAGCCACTGTTAATCTCTAAATGTTCAGGTCGAATGCCCAGCGTGATACTTTGTCCCTCTTTTAATCCATCGCTTGGTAAGGGAAGGGTGATTTGGCTGACACCGTTAACGGCGAGTTGGGCGTGCGTTTCTGAGGTGCTGTTAACAACACACGGTAAGAAATTCATTTTCGGTGAGCCAATAAAGCCAGCCACAAATTCATTTTGTGGAGAGTGGTATAGATCGAGTGGAGAACCGACTTGTTCAACACGACCATCTCTCAATACCACGATCTTGTCTGCAAGCGTCATGGCTTCGACTTGATCGTGCGTGACGTAAATCATGGTATTTTGCAGATCTTGGTGCAATTTGGCGATTTGTAAGCGCATATCGACACGAAGTTCAGCATCGAGGTTCGAGAGCGGTTCATCGAATAAGAATACGCGAGGGTTACGAACTATTGCTCGACCGATAGCGACACGTTGACGCTGCCCACCTGACAGTTCTTTCGGTTTACGCTTCAATAAAGGCTCTAATTGGAGTGTTTTTGCCGCACTGGTGACTTGCTTTTCAACGACTTCCTTCGCTACGCCATTCATTTTGAGGCCAAAGCCCATGTTTTCTTCCACGGTCATGTGTGGGTAGAGTGCGTAGGATTGAAATACCATAGCGACACCACGCTCAGCAGGATCGACATCGTTAACAAGATCGTCTCCAATATGAATCTCGCCTTCAGTGATTTCTTCTAAGCCAGCAACTAAGCGTAAGAGGGTTGATTTTCCGCAACCTGATGGTCCAACGAATACGACGAATTCGCCATTATTTATTTCTAGATCAACACCATGGATGGTCTGTATATCACCATATCGTTTGATGACCTTTTTTAAGCTGATATCAGCCATGCTCTCTCCTTGCTTCGTTGGACTACATCTCTTTGCCTTTAAAACATACGCTTTCATCAGAAATTTGTTAGGTGCCTCGCATGATTTATTGATCATCGTCATATAAATCCCGCGATCTATACTGATTTTTGTGAAAACGTTTACATAAATAAAACATAACTGTGCGTAATGTTATCAATAAGCCTAATATTTGAACGTAATCATTATAAATGCTGAGCTACTGATTAGGATTTATAAATTCAGATGGAAGTTAACCAAGTAGTAAACCAAGCTTTTAATACAAGGAATTTTGGGAAATGGAGCAATCTGTGAAAACGATATACCCAGAAAATCGCACCCCATCAGCGAAGAAGAAAAGGCGCATCAGTTCCAAGGTCTCGCCTTGGCTGTTCTTGGCACCAGCCATCGCTATCTTCTCTCTCTATGTTATCTATCCCATCTTGGACAGTATTTGGCTGAGCTTCTTTGAGTGGGATGGATTAGGTGAAAAGGAGTGGGTGGGGCTTGAGAACTATCGTGAGCTTTTTGACTCAGATGCTTTTTATACTTCGTTAACGAATAACTTTCTTTGGTTGATCTTCTTTATGCTTGCGCCACCCTGTGGCTTGGCGATTGCCCTTTTCCTCAACCAACAAGTGAAAGGCATTCGTGTCGTAAAATCTCTGTTTTTCTTCCCATTCGTTATTTCTCAAGTGGTGGTAGGCCTCGTATTTGCTTGGTTCTATGACCCCTCTTTTGGCCTTTTCAATATTGCACTCGGGTCGCTTGGCTTCGAGCCAATTTCGATACTTGCTGATGAAGACTATGTGACCTATGGAATCATCGCTGCCGGCTTATGGCCTCAGATCTCTTATTGCATGATCTTATATTTAACGGGGCTGAATAACCTCGATCCTGAGCAGTTAGAAGCGGCTCGACTTGATGGTGCAAAGAAGTGGCGCATGTTGTGGTATGTGGTGCTTCCACAGTTAAGACCGGCGACTTTTATCGCCGTGGTTGTCACCGTGATTGGTGCTCTGCGTTCATTTGATTTAGTGGCGACCATGACGGCAGGCGGCCCTTGGGGCAGCTCGACAGTACTTGCGTACCAGATGTATGAAGAGTCTATTTTTAACTATCGAATGGGTTATGGTGCAGCGGTCTCTGTGGTGCTATTTCTGATTATGGATATCTATATCGCTTACTTCTTGTGGCGCATGTTAAGGAGTGAAAAATAATGTTTCCGCAACCAATTCAAAAAGCCGGTCGCTTTACTAATATCAGCTATCGAGTCGCGTTACCTATCTCGATCGTGATGTGGTTATTACCACTTATCGCCGTAATGATGACCTCGATTCGTTCGATGGAAGACATCAACAAAGGTAACTACTGGGGCTGGCCGAGTGAGATTCAGTTCATTGAAAACTACACTCAAGTATTTACCTCGACGTCGATGGGGCAGTACCTCATCAATAGTTTGATCATCACATTGCCAGCGGTTGCTGGTGCCGTGGCGTTATCTACGCTGGCTGGTTATGCCTTGGCTAAATACAACTTCAAAGCCAATGTGTGGATTTTTGCGATGTTTATCGCGGGTAACTTTGTTCCGTTCCAAATTTTGATGATTCCAGTCCGTGATTTAACGATTGGACTCGGTTTATACGACACTCACTGGGCATTGATTTTTTTCCATATCGCTTTCCAAGCCGGTTTTTGTACCTTGTTCATGCGTAACTTTATTGTCGGGATCCCTGATGCCCTGATCGAAGCAGCGCGTGTTGAAGGGGTGAGTGAATGGAAAATATTCTGGCATGTCGTACTCCCTCTGGTTCGCCCTGCTTTAGCGGCGTTAGCCGTATTGGTGTTTACCTTTATTTGGAACGATTTCTTCTGGGCTCTAGTTCTGGTTCAGAGTGATGACGTTCGTCCTGTAACTGCGGGTTTGAGCTCACTTCAAGGCCAATGGCTGGCGTCTTGGCAGTTTATGTCGGCGGGTGCAGTGGTCGCGGCTATCCCACCGGTAGTGCTGTTCTTTACCATGCAAAAGCACTTTATCGCAGGCCTGACATTGGGTGCGACTAAAGGGTAAATCACGAGATAAGAATCGATACACGAATCTAGCAATAGCGACGGCTTTAAATCGTTATTGCTATCGATATCCCAAATGGATGAATCATTAAAGAGAAACTAAAACACGAACAACCCTA
The DNA here is from genome assembly GCF_041474275.1 of Vibrio sp. 10N.222.52.B7. Taxonomy (NCBI): domain Bacteria; kingdom Pseudomonadati; phylum Pseudomonadota; class Gammaproteobacteria; order Vibrionales; family Vibrionaceae; genus Vibrio; species Vibrio sp. 10N.222.52.B7. The sequence continues at coordinate 50,908 of NZ_JBFRTU010000011.1, forward strand.
CGAGATAAAACAATAAGAATTGGACTTAGAGAGCTTAGCTCCATAACAAGGACCTCAATATGAAATACGTGAAACATATCGCTGCCAGTGCAGTGCTCGCTGCCTCCATGTCTGCAACATCGTTTGCAGGGACACTCGTTATCAACTCAGATGCTTCTGATCCTGCGCCAAAAGAGGCGTGGGGTGAGATCATTAACCGCTTTGAAAAAGAAAACCCAGATATTACGGTGAAGTACAACTTGTACGATCACGAGTCGTATAAAACAACGATTCGTAATTGGTTGGTCACTTCCCCGCCGGATGTGGTTTTTTGGTATGCGGGCAACCGAATGAAAGCCTTTGTTGACCGTGGCCTGTTTGAGGATGTCAGTGATATTTGGGCTGACAACAACATGAAGCAAGACTTTGCGGCTGCCGCGCCTGCGATGACAGTACAAGGCAAGCAGTTTGGTGTGCCGTACACGTATTATCAATGGGGTATCTACTACCGCAAAGACATCTTTGAGCAATATGGAATTGCGGAGCCGAAAACGTGGGAAGATTTGAAATCTGCGTCTGCAACACTTAAAGAAAATGGTGTAGCGCCGTTTGCGATTGGTACCAAGTACCTTTGGACTGCTGCTGGTTGGTTTGATTATATCAACATGCGTACTAACGGCTTGGATTTTCATATTCAGTTAATGGAAGGCAAAGTGCCTTACTCTGATGAGCGAGTGAAGAAAACCTTCGCTAATTGGGCGGAGTTAGTTGAACCTGGTTACTTCCTAGAAAACCACGCGTCTTATTCATGGCAAGAAGCTCAACCTTTCTTGTACAACGGTAAAGCGGCTATGTACCTGATGGGGAACTTCATCACGCCTAACTTCCCTGCTGAGTTAGATGGCAAGATGGATTTCTTCCAGTTCCCGGTGATCGACCCAAGTATTCCTATGTCTGAAGATGCGCCAATGGATACGCTGCACATACCTTCAAAAGCGAAAAACAAAGAAGATGCTCGTAAGTTCCTAGAGTTTGTTGCTCGCGCTGAAAACCAGCAGCTGATCAATGAGATGCTATTACAGATCCCAACCAACAACAAAGCTAAGGCGAAGTCTGACCCGTTCTTAGACAAAGGCGTCGCGATGTTGGCATCCAGTGATGGTACGGCTCAATTCTATGACCGAGACACCGACCCTGCGATGGCAAAAGAAGGCATGAAAGGCTTCCAAGAGTTTATGGTTCACCCTGAACGAATCGATAAAATATTGAAAAAACTCGATAAAGTGAGCAAGCGTACCTTTAAGTAACATTTCAATAGCCGCAGCTGTTCTGGCTGCGGCTTTTTTTCTTCTCTTAAGGGATTATTGCAAGAGCTGTTTAGTTGGCGTTCGTAATGTTTGAACGCAATGAGGCGCTGAGCATCACTTGCAATGGTTCACGTTAAACGGCTTTTGGTAAGGAACACGTCATGAGAACTTTCTCTCAAATCATCTCTGCCCGTGAGTGGGAAAATCAACATATCACCCATCATAATGTTGTTGAGGCTCATGCTCCTTTAAATAGTTACACCTCGTTGGTTGAGGCTATGACGAAGAACTCGTCGAGCACTATGTCTCTCAATGGGACTTGGAAGTTTCAGCTGTTCGATTCACCAGAGTTGGTTTGCGAAGAGGTAGTATCGGAACATTTTGATGATTCTTCATGGAAGTCGATTTCAGTGCCAAGCAACTGGCAGATGCAAGGCTTTGATAAACCGATCTATACCAATGTGAAATATCCTTTCGCTGATAACCCTCCCTTCGTCCCTAGCGATAATCCGACAGGGCTCTACCGAACGCGTTTTAACTGCACGGAACCGGAGTTATTAGATACCCATAGGCTGACCTTCGACGGCGTGAATTCTGCATTTCATTTGTGGTGCAACGGCAAGTGGGTTGGCTATTCGCAAGACAGTCGATTACCGGCTGAATTTGACGTGTCTGAATACTTGCAAGCGGGCGAGAACACGCTGGTAGTGATGGTGCTGCGTTGGTCTGATGGTTCTTATCTTGAAGACCAAGACATGTGGTGGCTCAGCGGCCTATTCCGTGATGTGACTTTATTGAGAAAGCCCAAGGTCGCAATCGAGGATGTTGGTATTGATACTCAGCTAGATGCTTGCTATCGCGATGCGGTTTTAAATATTTCTACGCAAATAACCAAGCACAGCAATGATGTAGAAAGCTGCTATAAGCTGAAAGCTGAACTTTATGATGCTCAAGGACAGTTGGTTTTCGAACCTCAAATCGTGGGTTTTGGTGAGCGTTATGTCGATGAAAAAGGGCCGTGGTCTGAAGTCGCAGAACACCGCATTTCAGTGGTGAACCCGAACAAGTGGAGTGCCGAGTCACCCTACTTATATCGCTGTGTGGTGTCATTGCTCGATGAACATGACGAGCTAATCGATTGTGAGGCTTACGATGTCGGCTTTCGAAGTGTTGAAATTACCGATAGTTTGCTAAAAGTTAACGGAAAACCGTTGCTGATTCGTGGCGTCAATCGTCATGAACATCACCCTGAATTGGGGCACACCATGACTCGAGAGGGGATGATTCAAGACATCAAACTGCTCAAACAAAATAACTTCAATGCCGTTAGAACCGCTCATTATCCGAATCATCCATTGTGGTATGAACTATGTGATGAGTATGGTCTGTATCTGGTTGATGAAGCGAATGTGGAAACTCATGGTCAATTTCCGATGTGCCGTTTATCCGATGATGCGTCATGGTTGAATGCGTACATGAGGCGAATGACAAGGCTGGTGGAGCGCGATAAAAACCACGCCAGCGTGATCATTTGGTCGCTGGGTAATGAATCGGGTATTGGTCGCAATCACCATGCGATGTATCAATGGGTGAAACAAACTGATCCAACACGTCCCGTTCAGTATGAAGGTGGCGGGGCAGATACAGCAGCGACAGACATTTTATGTCCTATGTATGCGCGGGTTGATTGGGATTTACCTGTGGTTGAGAGTCAACCTGAGGTGACACCTCGCGTGGGTATTCGTAAAGCTATCGCTCTACCAAACGAGCATCGTCCTCTTATTCTCTGTGAGTACGCCCATGCAATGGGGAACAGTCTCGGTAGCTTTGATAAATACTGGCAGGCGTTTAGAGACAACCCAAGATTACAGGGCGGATTTATCTGGGATTGGGTCGATCAAGGGATCACCAAAACCGATTCGAGCGGCAAACAATATTGGGGCTATGGTGGTGATTTCGGCGACGAGATTAATGATCGCCAGTTCTGCATTAATGGTTTGGTATTCCCAGACAGGACGGTGCACCCAACGCTACATGAAGTGAAAAAAGCACAGCAGTTTTATCAATTCAAGCTGGTTTCTGCATCACCACTGGTGATTGAGATTGCTAGTGAGTATTTATTTGATTCAGAGTCTGTCGAAACGCTTAATTGGAATATAACTCAAGATGGAATTGTTCAATGTCATGGCAGTATTGAACTGTTTGTTGAAGCTCAATCCAGTGTGCAGATTGAGCTTGATGGTGTAACTATTCCGAAGACGGCCAACGTACTTAATTACCTTAATCTCGAAGTGGTATTAAACACCAATACTGCATGGGCGGATAAAGGTCATGTGACGGCGATTGAACAGCTTAGCTTACCGACTCAACCGCAATTGATGTTGGATGCTAACCTTTCACAATACCCACCGAAAGTGACTGAAACCGATATGCTGCTGACGGTGATTGGTGATGCTTATCAAGTAGAGTTCGACAGATTGTCTGGGACATTAGAAAGCTGGAAAATCAAAGGGGTGGAACAACTTGCTAGTGGCCTTCGAGATAACTTTTATCGTGCACCATTAGACAACGATATCGGTGTCAGTGAAGCAAACCGTGTAGACCCCAATTCATGGATCGCACGCTGGCAGGCGATGAGGTTAGATAGGCTCACTCCAGAGTGCATCGAATTTTCATCCATCACTCAGAAAAATAGGGTGTCGGTGACTGCAAGAATTGCCCACACGGTGGAAGATCAGGTTCGTTTGTTGTCGACTTGGCAATACCAATTATTTGCCGATGGTGAGGTCAAATTAGATGTGGATGTTCAAGCGGCGAAAGGTTTGCCGTCTCTGCCACGAGTCGGATTTGAGTTTGCTTTGAAGCATGTGCCTGATGGGGTGGAATGGTTTGGTCGTGGGCCACACGAAAACTACCCAGATCGAAAGATGTCCGCACATATGGGGCTATATCAGCAAAGTATTGAACAAATGCATACCCCGTATATTTTCCCTTCTGATTGCGGCTTACGTTGTGATGTTCGTGAGGCAAAAGTGGGTGCATTCGAATTGCAAGGAGACTTCCATTTCTCAGTCAGTCGTTTTGGGTTACAGCAGCTACAGAAGGCAAAACATACTTGTGACTTAACCGAACAAGAACAGCTGTTTGTTTATGTCGATGGCTTCCATATGGGGGTTGGCGGTGATGACTCGTGGACGCCAAGTGTCCATGATGAATTCAAATTATTGAAAGAGCATTACCATTATCAGGTGCGCTTCCATTGTGGTGATAAAGGCTAACGTGCAGCGAATTGAGTAAAAGGATCATAGTAGGCCAAATGATCTAAATGCTTGTTTTTTTCGCTTATTTGGCTTCAAGTATAAAAAAGGCACTCAGCGAGAAACTGAGTGCCAAAGTCTGAAATTTATGAGGTTAGATTTTCATTGAATTTCAGAAGACAGGTATAGGTTTTTACTTACTCTGCGTCAGTAAAGAAATCGTTGTATAACATGTATAGGTGGGCAGCACTCCAAGAGAAGTTTGGAGCACCTTGTTGTTCACCGTTTAGCGGGTTGTAGTTCTCACGGATAGGACCGTCTTGTACCAAGCCATCGGCGTGGTCGAAGAATGCGCCTGCCATTTCAATCGCATCGTCACGGTAGCCGTAGCTGTCCATACCTTTTAGGCCGAAGTAGAACTGGTCTACCCATACACGTCCACGCCAGTAAATATCTGGGCCAAATGCTGGGCTAGAAAGCGCTGCTGTGCCCAGTGGAACGTAGGTGTTGAACTCTGAGGTATCTTTCATCACAGAGACCACGGCATCAGCGTGAGCTTGTGTTGCTGCACCGTTGAACAGTGGTGACCAACCCTCAGGGCCTTTACCACGCTCGACAATCGGTTTGCCTGCGCAGCCATTGGCTAAAGGCTTGTCTTCAATACGAATGTCATAGAAGAAGTTAGTGCCTTCGTCGAACATACAGGTGTTGATGTAGTTCGATAGGTGCTCTGCTTTTTCACGGAACTCTTTCGCTTCTGCGTCTTTACCTAGAATGTCAGCCATTTCTGCTAGGTACTTGTTATCGCTGTACATGTAGCTTGCTTGGTCAACGGACTCTTGCAGCAATGAATAGCCAAGCAAAGTGCCGTCTTCAGCGCGGTTTTGAGCGAATTCAACATCCCAATCACTGCGCTTGCCACCGTTAGCAACGTACGCGTCTAGCTGGTCTTTATCGATGAAACCGAAGGCTGCTGCATCATCACGACCTGATTCCCAAGACGCAGCGGTTTGAGCTGGGCTCTCGATGTAATCGTAGTTGCCTTCTGCTACCACTTTATCCAGTTCAGCTTGGCCTACGACTGTTTCGTGTTTATCGCCACGAACCACGGTGAAGTACATTTCACCTTCAGGTGTGTTGTGTGCTTTGTCGCGTGCTGCGCCGTATTCTGGAACACCGTTGCCGTTGTTATCACGGTTGCGTAGCCACCAGTCGTGGTAAGCCACTAGCTTTGGATACATCTCTTCTAGCCAAGCTTCATCGCTGGTGGTCTTGTAGACTTCCATCACGGCCCATGCAGCTAGGCTTGGTTTGGTATTACGTTCGTTCCAGTTACCGCCGTCGCCGCCACGTTCTGGGCTTAGGTTGTAAGCCAATAGATCTGGCACGTAACCTTCATCCCAAGGGCGAACAGGATCGTCAGCTTGAATTTGGTAGGCAAACATCGCGCGGATGTTATCTTTCGCTACATCTGGGTTGAAGTGAGCCATTGCGTAGGCTTGCTTCCATGTGTCCCAAGGCCAAGTTTGGTTGCCCGAGAACCAACGCGCCGTCACGGATGGTGTCACAGAGTCAAACTCCATCGCACCTGCAGCGCCACGCCAGTTACCGTTTAGGGTTTCCATCGCTTTAACCGCAACACGCTCTTGCTCTGGTGTCGCGTTCGGGTTGGTTAAACCCATCTCAAGATAGCCTTCCCAACGTTCTGCTGATGCGGCTAAGAAGTCGGTAGGGTTTGCCATGATCTTTTTGATTTCAGGCTGTTCCGCTTGCGCTTCTTCTGCCGTTAGAACATGCGAGTATGTGGTGTAGATAGTCGTCGATGCTTCAATGTTTGCCGTTGAAGTAAACGCTAAACCATCAACCGTGGTTTTCGTTGGAATCGACTTGTGAACTTGGTATTCAGACTCACCAGAAGTCAGTAGATCCCATGTCGAACGAACCTTACCGAAGGTCACCTTTAGGCCATCGTCGGTTGCGACGATTTGACGGTCATATTTAGGGTAAGTTTCAGCGATTGTTTTGTCGGTTTGTGCCACGCCTTCTTTGGCGTGCGTCTTTTCTAGCAGTTCACCATCCCACACTAATTCAACCGGTGAGTCGGTAGTGATTTTTGTTTCTAGCAGAGAGGTACGGTTTGAAGCAAAACGCATCGTCATTTCTACGGTCACATCGTCAGATTTTAGCGTCTGAACCAATGCGCCCGGTAGGCTATAAGCTTCCATAGTGAAAGCCACTTTTTTGCCGTCTTTGAACACGCTTAGGCGGTCGAAGTTATCAGCCATGAAGTTGATATATTCTTCGGTAAGCAGTGCTGTACCTGGGAATCCGCCCATGCCTTCTGCACTGTCTGGCAGCAGATGACCGTGCCATGCACCTAGGTCGAAGAATGGGTTAAAGCGTTGGTGGTCATCGAAGTCGTAGTCACGCATGTATTCAGGTGAGCCAGTACGGTCGATAACGTTCTTAAATTCGTTGGCTTGCAGTTGCTCTGTGTCAGAGCCTGAGCCTGAGCCTGAGCCTGAGCCAGAGATTGAGTTTGAAGCACAACCAGTAACGACAAGGGCTGCACCGATAGCGAGAGCTGCGAATGATTTATTCAGTTTCATGATCAATTCCTGTTATTACCAGTAGAAGTATTGCATTGCGAACACCTGAGCGTCGCCGATTTCAGTGTCGCTGCCTACGCCAAAGCGGCTATCGAAAGCAGTCGCAAACGCGCCGTTGCCGTATTCATACCAAACGCCAGCATTGATGTAAGAGGTGATTTCTTTGTCGCCATTGTCACCGTCAAAGTTTGCGTAGTTGTAGGCTGCAGATAGGTAAACGCCTTGTGCCGCTTCGTACCATGCACTGGTTTGAATACCAGACTCGCTACCGAAAGACTCTTGGTTGCCTTTATCTGTATCGTGCCAAACACGAGTGGCGAAGTTTTTGTACTCAGCACCCAATAGCAATAGTTCACCACCATCGTTGTTACGAACTTCACCACCACCCATTAGGGTTAAGTCGTCGGTCAGATCGTATTGAAGGTAACCATTGACCATGGCGTTCTTATCTTTCCATTGGTCTGCGAAGCTGTCGTATTTACCGAAGTGAACAAGAGCATCGTCTTCCGAGAAGTCAGACTCTGGCGCGAAAGAAACGCTGTAGCGAAGCTTGCCTTCTAGGTTTTGAATCTTCACACCAAGGTGCACGTCTCGCGTGTTTGAGATCGCGTAGCCGTATTCAACCGTAGGGTCACCCCACCATTGAACGTCATCTAATGAAGAGTCCATACGACCAATCATGAATTCTGTTTTGTTATCTGTGCGGTAGCCAGCGTAAAAGCGGTTGAAACCACCTTCAAAACCGCCCCAGCCGTGGCCCGTTGCCCAAGCATTGCCTTCGTCATCGGCTTGTACTGTCCAGCCCTCCATATAAGCAAGACCAAACCAATTACCGTGCTCGATAGCCAAGCCAGCTTCAATGTAAGTACCGTCTGCGTAGCGGCCTTTATCATCACCTTCGAGTGCCACGTGACCACCAAGGCCAAGCTCACCATAAAAGTTAAATAGGGTTTCAGTTTCTGTCTGAGGAGGCTGAGTATCACTGTGGTTTGCTGCGGACTCTTCCGCGTGGGCAGTGGTACTTAAGGCAGCAAGAATACAGCTTGTAATAAGAGTGTTTTTAGTAAAACTACTTTTCATTTTAATCACTTCTGTGTCGGGGTTATAAATGAAGGTTCGCAAGCAGTTCTGACTTCTAATATGGGGTGCTCTTCAAGGCGTATTGGTCAGGTTACTTACGATCGCAAAACCAATATTAATGATAATTTTGATGTTTAAAATTAATTAAGTTTAAAAGTGTGATCTATTTTTAGTAAATATTTACTTTGTTTTTATTTTGACTTTCAGTTGAATTTGCAGAGGTATGGCTAGGGTGATAGCTATTCAGTTGGTGAATTACTTTATAGGCGGTTCGATTGTTGACTCGAATGTCTTCTTTCTTGAAGGCTTTGGTGAAATTTAGGTGTTGAGTGGGAATGTACCGACAAATAAAAAGGCACTCACCAAATGCGAGTGCCTGAAGTTTAAATGTAAGTGCCTTAAGCTTTCAATCAGAGTGTAGGGTAAAGCTAAGCGTTCGCCGGTTCAGGCTTTGCTTCTAGTTTTTTCTCTTCTGGAGATAAGCTTTTTTCATATTTTCCGTACTTCCACCACGCGTAGCCAAGGAAGATAACAATCCCGCCCACGTTGTAGAAGATGATAGTAATGATGTCAGCACCTGTTGGGAAGGTTGACGCAAAGAAGCCAACAGTGAAAATGCCGATCAGAATCGAGACCACGGTAATGCCTGTCATACGTGAGCCCATTCTGAAATCACGAGGTAAGTGATCCAACTTCAAACGTAAATTAAGGTACGCGATCATGATGAATAGCGGTGGCAACATCGATGCTGCAGCTGTCATGTTGATAATGGTACTCATCAGATCTTGAACCGTATCGGACGCCAGTGTCGGAATGAACATCAGTGGAATCACAATCAAGAACTGAATCCAAGCCGCACGCTCTGGAACGCCTTGTTTGTTTAGAGCGACCGTTTTCTCACCGAAGATACCTTTAGGGATTTCAGAGAAGAAAATCTTAACGGGTGTTGCCGTCCACATCAGCAGAGAGCCCAGCATCGCCGTGAATGAAACCACACCAACGAAACGGTTCATCAAGATTTCAGACAGGCCAAAGTGTCTTGCTAGCCCTTCAAATACCTGAACTGAGCCGCCTGTGAATTTAAGCTCTTCACGCGAAACAAACACGTTTGCTAACACAGATCCTACCGAGTAAAGCGCACCGATGAAGATACCGGCAATGATGATGACTTTAACGAAAGACTTGTGACCGCCTTTGATGTCGTTAACGTAAACCGCGACCGATTCTGCACCGCCTGCCGCCATGAAGATCCAAGTGATTACGCCAAGGAATGCCCAGTTGAAGCTTGGTGTCATGGCTTCAATGGTGATTGGGTCAGCTGGCTCGATACCGCCTACCAAAGCACCGCCAGATAGCAAGATGTAAGACATCGTTAGCAGCAGCATCAGTGATGATGTTAGTGAGGTGATAGGGCCCAGTAATTTCGCACCGTTATTCGAGATATGAGTCGCGACCGCAAACAAAATAGTACTTAGAATTGCGGTGGTCATTGGCGTGAATATGTACTCAAAACCTAAGAACGCATACGACGCGTAAGCGATGATTCTAGGCAGCAGAGAGGTGAAGAAGAACAGGTTAACAAACCAGTAGGTGTAAGCTGAAATAAACGCCCAGCGGCCGCCTAGAGAGCTTTTAACCCAAGAGTAAACACCCGCTTCAGAGTCTTTATTCAGTGACACAAACTCTGCAACGATCAAACAAAATGGCACAAAGTAAAAGATGGTTGCTAGAAAGAACATCGGAGCCGAGAAAAGGCCGATCTCGATGTTGTTATTAATGATGTTATTGAAGCTGTATACCGCCGCGAAGGTCATAGACAGTAGGGCAAATTTGCCTATCGTACTGCGTTTATTTTCGGACATGATGTTCTCCGGTGAATCACGTTGATGATCGTTATAACTTGGTCCTAGAGAGGGAGGCTCTAGGCCGCACTTTTATTGTTATGTTGGTTTGGCAAACACCCGCTTTGTTTTGTCAGGGTTGGCTCATTGTTGTTTTTATAGATTTACGATCGGACTTCTTTGGGATTTTTTTCTTTGGTATTTCAGTAAACTTATTACCAAAACAAAGAGTTAAAGATTAAGAAGTTCATTGAAGAGATTGCTTGTTTCATGAGCGACGATTTATAAGGCGTGTAGGGGCTTTTTTGTCGCTTTCTTTATATGAATCAGTTTGTCTCTTCAGCAAGAAGATTAAAGATTAAGCGGCGGGAAGTTAATCGAAATTGATCAAATATGTGACCTTGAGTAAATAAATTTAGTTAATGTTTTACCTTGGTTTTTATTTGAGTTTTATTACCTATTAATTGGTGTTTTTCGTGAACTGAAACCTTGACGGAACGCCGTTTTTATTTTTGGGGTTTTTATTTTAATTATCTGATTTAAAACAAAAAAAAGCGCCAATTAAGGCGCTTTTAACTAGATGTATAGATTCTGGATTACGACTGCTTAGCCGTTTCTAGCTTTGCTTCTTTACCTGCTTGCTTCTTTTCAAAGCGAGAGATCCACCACCATGCGATACCAGAGAATACCGCTGTCATGAAGACGTTGATGAAGAAGGCTTGAACAAGGTCAACACCTGTCGGGAATGCCGATGCTGTCATGCTCACAATGAAGATACCAATCAGTACCGATACTACTGCCATACCTTGAACTCGAGTACCCATGCGGAAATCACGCGGTGTGTCGTCGTGTTTCAAGCGGAATACAAAGTAGGCCACCATGATGAAGATTGGCGGTAGCATTGCGGTACCTGCTGTTAGATTGATTGCTGTATTCATCATGTCTTGTACAGATTCAGAGCCGAAGCCGTTCACCACAAGCATCACGAATACAAACGCGAACTGCCACCAAGCTGCACGTACTGGCACGCCGTGTTCGTTAAGCTCTGTTGTCTTCTCGCCGTAAACACCTTTAGGGATTTCAGAGAAGTGAATTTTTACTGGAGCTGCTGTCCACATCATCATCGAACCGAACATAGCAACGAATAGGATAATACCGACGAAGCGACCCGTTAGAGATTGTGAAATGTCGAAGTAGTTCGCCATACCTGTGAAGATTTCAACCATGCCGCCAGCGTAGGTCAGTTCATCACGAGCAACGAATACGTTTACTAGAAGAGAGCCCACTGCGTACATTGCGCCGATTGCGATACCTGCACCAATGATAACCTTGATGAAAGACTTGTGACCGCCCTTAACATCGTTTAGGTAAGCGGCTGCGGTTTCTGCACCACCGGCTGCTTGGAAGATCCAACACATGATACCTAGCGTTGCCCAGTTGATGGTCGGTGTCATTGCTTCAAGCGTGATTGGTTCTACTGGCTCATGGTTGCCGCCCAGTGCCATTAGTGCACCGATAACGTAGATTGCAAACAGAGCGAATACACCGTAGGCCACGATCTCGGCAATCTTACCTAGCCAGCTCGCGCCTTTGGTTGAGATGTGAGTTGCTGCAGCAAACAGAGCAATCGAGATAGCCGATGTGACGACTGGCGAGAAGGCGTATTCATAGCCCAACATCGCGTAAGACGCATAGGCGATTACGTTTGGTAGCAGGGATACAAACCAGAAAAGGTTTACGAACCAGTATAGGAAGGAACCTAGGTAGGCTGCTTTTGAGCCTAGTGGTTTTTTTAGCCAGTCATACATGCCTGACTCAGAATTTTTATTTGCTGATACGAATTCAGCAATGATGAACACGAACGGAATGAAGTAAATAAGGGTCGCGAGCAAAAAGATAGGGGCTGAACTCAATCCCAATTCGATGTTGTTGTTTACAATGTTGCGAACGTTAAATACCGCTGCAAATGTCATGGAGAGTAGGGCAAATTTGCCTAACTTACCGCGTACAGATTCAGACATAGTGTCCTCCGAGGAATCACGTAATTATAGTCGTTATTTCTCAATGCTTCCTTGTAGGGAGGAAGCATTGAGGCTTTGTTCAGCATGTTGGAGCCTTGAACGGCAAGGCTCGATACATACTGTGAATAGATAGCGTTATTGTTTATTTATTGAGGAAGTAACCGTCTTCAATGGTCACTTTCAGTACCACTTTTCGAACTCGGTTATCACCGTGGAAACGGTAAGCCTGATTGTTGTCAAAGATCGCCACTTGGCCTTCAGCTAGCTCACGAGTTTCACCGTTCCCCATTAGGTGTTCGCGGTCGGTTTCATCGCTATAAGCTTGGATCTGCTCTAGCTCTGATTTCGCTGCGAATTCAACCGTTTCACGGCCTTCTAGGTAGTAGTGCACGTCGAAGTAACGACGATTACCGGTGAAGTTTTCTGTGTTACGAGCCACACCGTCTTCAATCATGTAAGCCAGTGAATCACCAATTGAATACATCACGCCATCTTTGATGTTTCCGATGTTTTCAATCGCTTCTACACAGCGTTGCCATTTACGACCATCGCGGTAGACGACTTTAAATTGTTCTAAGTTCTCTAAAACGATCATCGCTTATGCCTCGTTCAGTTGTGGTTGAGCTTTTGGTGCATTCACCGTAAAAAACTCATCGCCAAAGTTGTGATTGATTAGGTGCTGCGCATCGCAATCGCCTGCTTGGAATGGAATCAGAGTTAAACCGTAGCGGAACTCGTCCATGTAAACGCGGTAAGAATCGAGCACTTCGCTGCCCCAAGAGTTAGAGCCTAAGCCCATCACTTGGTGATCTAGGTTTAACGTGATGTAACCGCTTTTCTCTAGCTCAATGGTGTGTTGTGCTTGGTGCAGGTTTTGGTTGGTGTAGAACCATGCGCTGAAGTTGATTTCTTGCTGTGGTTTTACTGCAATACCATTACCCGCGCGGCTTGAAAGCGCAGCCCAACGAACGTGTTGGCGGTTGCCGTTGTTCTGTGGGAACGGGTAGTTCTCGAACATGTCTGCAACGGTTGATTGGTACACATCAATCATGTTGGCTTGCTTGCTGTCTTGGTAGTTCTCTTCAGGGCCGCGTCCGTAATATTGGACTTGGTCGAAGTCGCCGTTGATGCCCATATCAAAACCAATCACAGGAATTACATGAGGGTACTCACCGTAACGTTCGCCGCTTAGCTCAACGTTCAATTGGCCTTCAGCATTAACTTGGTAGCGATATTCACAACGCATGCCGAAATCGAATACTGGTGGAGCAATGATGCTGGTGGTGGTGATCTCTACCTTGCCATTTACCTGTTCAACGTTAACGCATTCAAGGTCAATGCTACGGAAGTGCTCCTGCATAATTTGCAAGTGTGCAGGCTCCCAGTAACCATCGTGCTCTTGTTTATGGTTATCGATCATTGGCTTGAAGAAGTTGATTCGTGGTTCTGACTTAATCATCTCTTCGCCATTGACCAACCATGACGTCAGCTTGCCGTTCACTTTCGAGAAGTTCAGTGCGAAGTTGTGGCCTTTGATTAGGTAAGCTAAACGAGACTCTTCCACATTCAGTGCTGTCGCATTGTTGTTAGTGAAGGCTTCTAGCTGTGCTGTGTTCTCTTTCACTTGGAATTGATACACCGCGATGTCGTGGTTCGCTTCGCTGTAAGGCGTACGAGAATCCTTGCGCACGGTAAAGTTGACAAACACTTCGCGCTCATCAAGTTGTGGCAAGTTAAGTGTCAGTTCACGGCTCGAGTTTTCTGCCAGTTCTTCAATCTTGATGTGTTGCACAGCAATGGTTTCACCTTCAGCACGGATTTCCGCAGTGATGGTGTAGTCATCGATGTTTGAGAACCAAAGTTTGTTGTCTACCGTGAAGGTGCCCGTTTGTGCATCGAAATCGCGAAGCTTCACTGGGGCAATCACTTGCTTGTACTCTTTCAAGCCAGGGCCTGGCGTTTGGTCTGGGTAGATCAAACCGTCCATGCAGAAGTTGTAGTTGTTCGGGTAGTCACCGTAGTCACCGCCGTATTTGTAGAACTCTGTGCCTGCTTCATCACGCGCTAGAATGCCGTGGTCACACCATTCCCAAACATAGTGACCTTGAATTGCGTCATGCTTGTAGAACACGTTTTGGTATTCAGTTAAACCACCCGGGCCGTTACCCATTGCGTGTGCGTATTCGCAGATGATGCGTGGTTTTTCGTGTGGGAATTCACCGAAGGCATTCATCAGTTGAGCACGTGAGTACATGGTTGAAATGATGTCGACTACTTCAGCATCACGGTCTTCTTCATAATGAACCAGACGCGTGTCATCAATTGCTTTTGCTGCATCGTACATAGAGCGGATGTTGCAACCGTAACCAGACTCGTTACCTAGCGACCACATGATGATAGAAGGGTGGTTCTTCTGAGCGTGGATATGACGTTCGATACGTTCAACAAACACCGCTTCCCATGCGGCATCGTTAGTGATGCGGCTTAGGTCGCCAACGTTAGCAAAGCCGTGAGTTTCGACATCGGTTTCGCCCATAACGAATAGGCCATAAATATCACACAGTTCGTAGAAGCGTGGGTCGTTCGGGTAGTGCGCCGTGCGTACTGAGTTGATGTTGTGCTGCTTCATCAACACTAAGTCTTTCTCTACGCGATCCATGCCAACCGCACGACCTTTTAGGTGGTCGTTGTCGTGACGGTTTACACCGTGCAGCATCACGTATTTGTTGTTGATGTAGAACAGACCATCGCGAACTTTAATGTCGCGGAAACCAACGCGCTGTGGAATCACTTCCAACACCTTGCCGTCACCATCTTTCAGCGTAAGCAGCAGTTGGTATAGGTAAGGGTTCTCAGCGTTCCATTGGACAGGGTTAACCACATCAATAGAGAATTGAGTACTCGTATTGCCATCGACACTTAAGCTATCTACAGAGCCTTGGGAGATAACTTGGCTGCCATCAAGCAATGCGTACTCAAGAGTTGCGTTAGTCGCTGCTGCTAGGTTTTCTAGAGCAACGTTGCACGAAAGGGTCGCGCTTTGGTAAGCGTCGTCAAAATCAGTACGAACGGTAACGTCTTGAACGTGAAGTTGTTCTTTACCAACAAGGTAAACATCACGGAAGATGCCGCCCGTCCACCACATGTCTTGGTCTTCAATGTAGGTTGAATCGGCCCACTGCATCACACGAATAGAAAGTAGGTTGTTGCCTGCTGTTACCTGGCTAGAGATATCGAACTCAGCGGTTAGGCGGCTACCTTTGCTGAAACCTACATATTCGCCGTTTACGTAAACTTCGAAGTAAGTTTCAACGCCATCAAATTTGATGATGGTTTGTTTTTCGTCCCAGCTTTCGCCAAGGAAGAAAGAGCGTTGGTATGCGCCGGTTGGGTTGTCTGATGGTACGAAAGGCACGTCAATTGGGAATGGGAAACCTTCATCTGTGTATTGAAGATCGCCGTGGCCTTCCATTTGCCACATGTTTGGAACCGTGATGTTGCCCCAGTCGCTCATTTCCTGAGAATAAAACTCTTCAGGAACCAATAGCGGATTGGTGAAGTAGCTGAAATTCCATTGGCCACTCAATAGTTGGAAGTGGCTGCTCAGTTCACGCTGAAACGTTTTTGCATTTTTTTCTGATGCGTATGAGAAGAAGTATGCACGCGGTGCCATACGGTTCTCATGTAAGTTCAGGAAGTTTTCCCAGTTGTTCACGTTGCCTCTCTCTCGGTCTAAATGCAGTTTGCTGACCGACGTTCTTATGCGTAATTGGGTCGTAGTGAATACGAGTATTTTTGGACTGAGGTAATTATTAGTAAAAGTTTTACTAAATGAAATTAGTGAGAACGTTTTACTTTAACTTCATCACGTTTTTTATGGTCTTTTTACGGTGCTGTGTGATCCACTTAAAAGAATGCTATTGGCTGTTTTATGCAGCAGGTTAAAGAGGGGGACATGTGTCGATTGATGTATGTGACGGGCACAAAAAAGGCCACCTTCAACAAAGGTAGCCTTAATTTATCTATTTGATATATTTAATTATTTTGTTGTATCGCGTAGCTTGAGTTTGCTTGGTACATAGACGCGTAGTGGGATGGTTCGGCCGTCGCGTACTTTCTCAATCAGCAGATTAACGCCTTGAATTCCCATCAATTCAGAGTGAATACGAACAGTTGATAAAGATGGGAAGGTAAATTTAGCTGTTGGGATGTCGTTTACACTGATCAGCGCAATATCTTCAGGGATGTTTAATCCGTGCTCATGAACTGCTCGTAAAACGCCAATTGCGATGGAATCTGACGCAATAAACATGGCTTTAGGGTAGTCGCCCGTCGCGAGCATCTGTTTTGCAAGCTTGTAACCTGATGAGCTAGAGAAGTCACCACGGTAGATGTCTTGCTCACTGACAACGTTCTTGAGGCCACCATATTCAGCAAAAGCGACTTCACGAATATCAGGGGTATTGACGTCGTCTTGGCCACCAATAAAGCCGATGCGCTCATAGCCTTGGTTGATAAAGAAGTTGGTGATCTCTTTGCTGATCAAAGCCAGGTCGATATCGACAGAGTCATAAGGTTCTGAGTGATCGGTAAAATCGACATAACAGATATTATCGCTCAGCTTTTTAGCTTGCTCGATAACCTCTGGTGTCATTCTACCCACCAACAAAACACCTGTGATTGGTGCTGAATTGATCTGTATTTTACTTTCATAACAGTTGGTTAGCTTAACTTCCATCTTTTCACATTGGGTTTCAATCCCGTGGCGAATCGATAGATAGTAAGGGTCGTTAACTTCCGCTTCTTGCTTGTAGTTATACAGTGCTAGGAAGTGATGGTTTTGTTTTTTACTGCTAACGGTTTTTCGTGAGCTGCTGGTTTTGTATTCCAACTTCTCTGCAATTTCAAAGATACGCCTTTTGGTCTCTTCCTTGACGCTTAATGTTGGATCTTCATTGAGAACCCTTGAAACTGTAGCCAATGATACATTCGCTTCAGTCGCGATATCTTTTAACGTTGCCATACTCACTTCCTGTTATTGGAACATTGCGCTGCTTTGAAATTGGTATTTAGTAAAAAAGCAATACACCTCTTTATTCTACAGACCTATTGTAATCAAACTGGACGTCATTGCATTAACTTTTAGTAAAATAAATGCTCAACTCATCTGTGATGTCTCAAATCTAACTGTCTATAATTATCTTATTAAAATTCAATGAATTATAGGTTAACAGCTATACGTTCTCTCTATGTCATGATCAGTTCCAATGATGAAAGTTAGTGTAAACGTTTACACTTCGTGGTTTTGATCACAGAATTATAGTCAAAATGGCTGCTACTATTTCTGACATACGGTGCTACTGAGCTGAATGTCAGTTCGAGTTAGCCCACGAATGACGACAAAGAGAGGTTGATTGTGAAAGTACTGGTTACGGGCGGCATGGGTTACATCGGAAGTCATACATGCATTCAAATGATACAGGCAGGTATGGAGCCGATCATTGTTGATAACCTTTGCAACAGCAAAGAGCTAGTGCTGGAACGAATCGAGTCGTTAACTGGCAAGCGCCCAACGTTTTATCTTGGCGACATTCGTGACCAATCTTTTCTAGATAGCGTGTTTTCAGAAAACGATATCCAAGCGGTGATTCACTTTGCTGGCCTGAAAGCGGTAGGGGAGTCGGTGGCTAAGCCTTTGGAGTACTACGATAACAACGTTAATGGTTCACTAGTGTTAGCTCGAAGCATGAAGAAAGCGGGCGTGAAAAGCATCGTATTTAGTTCTTCGGCTACCGTTTACGGTGATCCAGAAGTAGTGCCGATTACTGAAACTTCACCAACTGGCGCGACAACTAACCCTTATGGTCGCAGCAAATATATGGTGGAAGAGTGCTTGAGCGATCTGTTCAACGCGGAGAACGACTGGAGCGTCACTTTACTGCGTTACTTCAATCCAGTTGGCGCACATCCATCGGGCACTATGGGTGAAGACCCACAAGGTATCCCAAATAATTTAATGCCGTTTATTGCTCAAGTAGCCGTCGGTCGCCGTGAAAAACTGGCTGTTTTTGGAAACGATTACCCAACAGTCGATGGCACAGGCGTTCGTGACTATATTCATGTAATGGATTTAGCGGACGGTCACGTCGCAGCACTAAAAGTGGTTGGCGAGAAAGCGGGCTTACACATTTACAACCTAGGTACGGGCAAAGGCTCAAGTGTACTCGAGATGGTTGAAGCCTTCGCACAAGCATCGGGCAAACCGGTTCCTTATGAACTTTGCCCACGCCGCGCAGGTGACATTGCCGAATGTTGGGCAAGTACTGAAAAAGCAGAGCGCGAGCTTGGCTGGAAGGCGACGCGTAGCGTGATGGAGATGACGGCGGATACATGGAATTGGCAGTCGAATAACCCACAAGGTTACTAAAGAACTTTTAAGCTATTGAAAAAATAGAGATTCCAGATATCTCGTGCCTTTATTCTGGAATGACGGATGAGCATAAGGCTATGAAGTGGTGGCCTTTGCACAAATAGCACAACGAGATTACACGTCATTCCCTACAGCGAGGCACGAGCGTGATAGGGAATCTCCTTGTAGAAGAATTATTCATCTTGGTGAATTGACCAAGACACAAAATTTGAGAGCAATCTAAACATGTCAAAAGTTGAATTTAACCCAGTAGACCATCCGCACCGTCGTTATAACCCATTAACAGGTCAATGGATCTTGGTATCACCGCACCGCGCAAAACGTCCGTGGAGCGGCCAAGATGAAAAACCATCGACTGCGCAGCTTCCTGCGTATGAGAAAGAGTGTTTCTTGTGCCCAACCAATACGCGTATCTCGGGCGACGAAAACCCAGATTACGACGGCACTTATGTATTCAGTAATGACTTCGCGGCGTTGATGCCTGATTCACCTGACGCTCCAGAGTCTGATAACCCTCTATTCAAGACTCAAGGTGTTCGCGGGTTGAGCCGCGTGATCTGTTTTTCTCCGGACCACAGCAAAACGCTGCCAGAGTTACCACTAAACAAGATTCGCGGTGTTATCGACACATGGAATGAACAGATTGAAGAGCTAGGTAAAGACTACCTATGGGTTCAAGCGTTTGAAAACAAAGGCGAGACCATGGGCTGTTCTCAGCCTCATCCGCACGGTCAGATATGGGCAAACAGCTTTTTGCCCAACGAGATTGAACGCAAAGAGAAATTGTTAAAAGAGTACTTCGAACAACAAGGTTCGAATCTTTTAGTGGATTACGTTGAAGCTGAAATGAAAGACGGCTCTCGCACTGTGGTTGAAACTGAACATTGGATTGCGGTGGTGCCTTACTGGGCGGCGTGGCCATTTGAAACCATGTTGCTACCAAAAACGCACATTCGCCGTATGAGCGAACTGACTGACGAGCAGCGTGATGATTTAGCGCTTGCGATTAAGAAGCTGACCAGTCGTTACGACAACTTGTTCCAATGCTCATTCCCGTACTCAATGGGTTGGCACTATGCGCCGTTCTTTGAAGAAGGCACGGACATCGATCACTGGCAACTGCATGCGTTGTTCTACCCGCCATTGCTACGTAGTGCTTCGGTTCGCAAGTTCATGGTCGGCTACGAAATGTTGGCTGAGTCTCAGCGTGATTTAACCGCAGAACAAGCAGCGCAGCGTCTGCGTGATTTGAGTGACGTTCACTATAAAGAGCAGTAATACGTTGCTTCGTAGATAACAAGCGAGATTCCTGATATCTCGTCCCTCGATTCTGGAATGACGGCAGATGAAAAGCCCATAAGTTTAAGAGCTTAGAAGCTTAAAAGTTTAGTCGCTGATGTTGTCATTCCCTACCGTGAGCGACGAACGATATAGGGAATCTAAAAGAATTAAAGTGGTGCCGTAAAGGGGCCATAACCAATTGAACAAAGAGTTTAACCAGAGAGTTTACTTATGTCTGACCTAATCCAAAACGTGAAAGCATCTTTTGAGCAAGTCCTTGGTTACCAAGCGACTCATATTATCCAAGCACCAGGTCGTGTGAACCTGATCGGCGAGCACACTGACTACAACGATGGTTTTGTTCTACCGTGTGCCATTAACTACCAAACGGTAGTCGCCGCGGCTAAGCGTGACGACAACATTGTTCGCGTAGTATCAGTGGACTACGGTAATGCAGTCGATGAGTTCGATTTAACTCAAGAGATCACATTCCAACAAGACAAGATGTGGGCTAATTACATTCGTGGTGTGGTGAAGTGCTTAAAAGGTCGCGGCTTTGAATTTACAGGTGCAGACATCTCTGTAACGGGTAACGTACCTCAAGGTGCAGGTTTAAGTTCTTCTGCGGCACTTGAAGTGGTGATTGGTCAGACATTTAAGGTGCTTTACAACTTAGAGATCACTCAAGCAGAAGTAGCATTGAACGGCCAGCAAGCAGAGAACGAGTTCGTTGGCTGTAACTGCGGCATCATGGACCAAATGATCTCTGCAGAAGGTTGTGCAAACCATGCGATGCTATTGGATTGTCGTAGCCTAGAGACTCAAGCGGTTTCAATGCCAGAAGATATGGCTGTGGTTATCATTAACTCAAACAAGAAACGCGGCTTAGTCGACAGCGAATACAACACACGTCGTGAACAGTGTGAAGAAGCGGCGCGCATCTTTGGTGTTCCGGCACTTCGTGATGTGACCATTGAGCAATTCAAAGCGAAAGAGTCTGAATTGGATGAAATGGTCGCGAAACGTGCTCGTCACGTGATTACTGAAAATGACCGTACTGTTGAAGCGGCTCAAGCTCTACGCACTCATGATATGAAGCGTATGGGCGAGTTGATGGCTGAATCGCATGCATCAATGCGTGATGATTTTGAAATCACGGTGAAAGAGATTGATGCGCTGGTTGATATGGTCAAAGAAGTGATCGGTGAACAAGGTGGCGTGCGTATGACTGGCGGTGGTTTCGGTGGTTGTATTGTGGCATTGGTTCCACCTGCATTGGTTGATGAAATCAAAACAACCGTTGAACAGAAATATCAAGCGGCGACGGGGCTAAAAGAATCTATTTATGTGTGCCAAGCGAAAGACGGAGCAGGCTTAGTTGAAGTAATCTAACGGCTTCGAGACTTAATATAGAGCTTACCAAGTAAAAAGATCATGGTAGGCCAAATGCTAAAGCCTTTACTTCAGGTAGAGGCTTTTTACTGGCACTAGAAGGAATTTAGAATGACACAAGAGCAAAACCTGCATCAATCCATGGCGCAGACTCCAGCCTATGATGGCCAACCCGCTCAGTTAGTGACGCTATCAAATACGCATGGCATTCAAGTGACATTCATGGATATTGGTGCAACATGGTTGAGCTGTATCCTGCCAGTAAAGGGAAACAAAAGAGAAGTGTTGTTGGGTGTTAACTCAATGGAGAACTTCGATAAACAAGCCAGCTATATGGGCACAACCGTTGGCCGTTATGCTAACCGCATTGCTAATGGTCGTTTCAAAATTGATGGTCAGAATTACAAGCTGGAAACCAACCAAGCGGGCAATACCTTACATGGTGGCCCGAACGGATTTGATAAACGCCGTTGGAATATTGCCGAGCAAACCGAAACGTCAGTGGTGTTCAGTCTAGAGTCTGCTGATGGCGACCAAGGATTCCCGGGGAATTTGAATGTGTCGGTACGTTATGACATCACCGAAGACAATCGAGTGTCCATTAATTACTCTGCAACCACAGACAAGCCGACTGTAGTCAACCTAACGAATCATGCGTACTTCAATCTACTTGGCGCTGAAGCTGGACACGATTGTTTGTCACACATTGTCAGTATCAATGCTAATCAGTTCTTGCCGACCAATTCGGTGGGTATTCCGTTAGGTAACCTTAAATCAGTGAAATCGACCAGCTTTGACTTCAATCAGCCTATGATGATCTCAGAGCGTTTGTTGGGCGATGAACAGCAGAAAGCAGCAAAGGGTTACGACCACTCTTTCTTATTGGCTGATGGCTGCAAACGCACTCAATGCGCCGCGACCGTAACCTCACCGGATGCGCTCGTCACACTAAAAGTATTTTCAACCAAACCTGCGATGCAGCTATACACCGGAAACTGGCTTGGTGGCACACCAAACCGAAGTGGTGGCAGCTATGAAGACTACGCTGGTTTGGCGCTAGAAACCCAGTTCTTACCTGACTCTCCTAACCACCCAGAGTGGAAGCAGGACAGTTGTATTCTCAAGCCTGAACAAGAATATAACTACAGTACCTGTTACCAGTTTGAATTTTCGGGGGATTCTTCAAACTAGTACGCTCTAGCTCAAAGCGGTTACGTCAATATCTTTTGTTTGTGAATAGGACGATGTGAATTATCGCGTTGTTCTTGGGGGATGAGCAAAAGTGGCGCTCAACAAGAGTGCGGTTTATTAAGCGCGATTGTTGAGTATCTGAGTAAGGTAGGAAAGCCCTAACAGAAGCGATTCTGTTAGGGCTTTTTTTTGTTTATTGCTTGATGAGTCGACCAGAACCTAGACTTTCTCTACCGAATTACGGCGTACCAGAGTTGGAGAGAACATCATTGGTTCAGTTGAGGTGTTTTCACCTTTGGCTAAGTGCAACGCGAGTCGTGTCGCTTTCTCTGCCATCATCTGAATCGGGTAGCGAATAGTGGTGAGCTTTGGATGAACATAGCGGGCAATCAAACCATCATCGAAACCGATGATCGACATTTTGTCTGGCGCTTGAATACCGTTTTCATCAAGGACAGACAAAGCACCAGCTGCCATGTAATCGTTGTACGCCACAATGCCAGTGATTGGCAGTGACTTAGTCAGAAGGTTAGTCATGGCGTATTCGCCACCGTCACTGGTCGGCGCTGAGTATTCAATATAGCTGTCAGAGAGCGCTATTTTGTAATCTGAGAGTGCCGCTAAGTAACCTTGGATACGCTCATCGGCATCTTCAATGCTATGCGATGAGGCGATACAGGCAATGTTCTTATGGCCATGGCGGATCAGATATTCCGTCGCAAGATACGCACCTTTTTTGTTGTCTAAGAAAATACAGTGGTTGGCAATCTCAGCAATATAACGGTTGATCAGTACTAAGCCTTTGACCTCTTTTGCATAGGCAATCAGTTCTTCGTCGGTGAGGCCTTTAGAGTGGATCACCAGGGCGTCACAACGGCTGTTAATCAGCAATTCAATCGCTTGTCTCTCTTCTTCACGATCGTGCGAGCCATTACCGACAAGGATATGTTTTCCGTTCTCACGAGCGACATTGTCGACAGCCTTAACCAGCGTGCCAAAAAAGGGATCGGAGATGTCACCGACCAATACACCAACAGTGTTCGTGCTTTGGCTTACCAGCGCTCGAGCATTGGCATTCGGTCGATAGCCAAGTTTAGACATCGCTTTAGTTACAGACTCTACCGAGCTTGCACTCGCCTTGGGAGACTTGTTGATCACTCGAGATACGGTTGCAACAGAAACACCAGCTTCCTTTGCTACATCTTTAATTGTTGCCATTTTTAACCTCTATACATTGCTTCATCTATTTAACACCGACAATGATAGTAAGGCAACGAAACTCTCATTTTACTTCCAGTAATGAGATCTTTACCGCTTGTAATTATTAGGCTTAATGCTAGTGTAAACATTTACATTTTACTTAATTTTAGTAAATGATTTAATGAGTGAAAATAAACCAATATAGGAAGTGAGAAATGGATACTGTCTCTTATGGTGACTTTGCTAAGTTAGAAATGCGTGTGGGTAAGATCATTGAGGTTGTGCGTCATGAAAACGCCGACAAGCTTTACATAGTGCAAGTGGATGTTGGTGACAAGACACTGCAAACGGTGACCAGCCTAGTCCCTTACTACACAGAAGAAGAGTTGATGGGTAAGCAGGTTGTTGTTTTGTGCAATCTAGCGAAGGCGAAGATGAGAGGCCACACTTCTGAGTGCATGTTGCTTTGTGCAGAAACGGAAGATGAATCTGAAAGTGTATTGCTAACACCTGAACGTGCGATGCCAGCAGGTATTCGTGTCGTTTAAGCTCACTTTAGGTTGGTGAGTCAATGTGTTCACCAACCTAAATCAACTAGCTGCGTACAGTTAGTATCAAGCCATCAATCACACTGTGATGGTGATCGGAAACCCCAGCAAGGTTGCCGTATTTAGGCTGGTGGCGATCATTTTCTAATGGGTGATGCCAACCTTGTGTGTGTTTAACGAAGTGCGCCGCAAAGCTTTCAGACACCTCTAAACATCCTGCCAATACCGTATCGACATAGGTTTGGACGATAGGGCTGTTTTCGCAAGGTGCTTCAATCTCGTCTTTGATGTAAACCCAGATAGATTGATCCTGTTTGAACTCATCTTGGCTTTCTATCTGAGAGGCCTTTAACTCGATTCGGTGATAACCACGCTCACGGCGATCAAACTCAGCCAGTGCAATATCATCCACCTCAAGCAACACACCATTCACTTGTCCCTCGCCGAGATTGACGATCAAAGGTGATAACACATAGCTGTCATCGATCTTGCTCCAATGGCGAATTAAGCCATGAACAATCGCAGGGATCGCTTGCCCTGTCTGACCGGTAAGCTGGCGTGAAGATGAGTTGATTAAACTGCCATAACCAAAAATATACATCGCATTCCTTGTCTGAGTTGTTCCATTTAAGTCTAGTCTTACTATATGTGGCGAGATACCAAAAGTCAGTAAGTTTCTATTTATACATCTATATGTCTTTATGACTCTTTTGGTTGTGTTTTTTTGACTTGTTTATTGGCTAGTGAATCTCGTGAGTCGCTGTTTTTACTGGTTTTATCTAATTGGCGCGTTTCATGCAGTGTTATCTGCATATTGCATCGGATTTGATGCATACAAAATTTGGTTTAGGTAATACCTTGGCCGCTTATCTGAGAATTAGGAGCGAGTTTGTTAAATATCACAGATAAAAGTGTAGAAGACGCGATTCCAGCCTACCTGCGTTTAGGCTTTCGACCTTTCTTCTTTTTAGGCAGTCTCTATGCCGTGATTGCGATTGTCGCTTGGGTCATCATGTTCCAAAACGGTCAGCCTGAGATTTTAAAAGTTCCCGCACTGTGGTGGCACGTGCATGAGATGCTGTTTGGTTTCTCAATGGCGATAGTGGTCGGTTTTGTGTTAACGGCAGTACAAACGTGGACGGGTGTCAATGGCACCAAGCATTATCGATTAGCTGCGCTAGTCGGTTTGTGGCTCGCACCTCGTATTCTGTTTTGGACACCCGCTCCGTTATGGCTGATCTCGTCGGTTGAGGCGCTGTTCTTAATCTTCGCCGCCTACGAAATTGGTTTCCGAGTCGTGAAGTCGAAAGGCTGGAAGAATCTATTCTTTGTGCCACTGTTTATATTGGCTATCGTGGCGAACTTTGCTAGTTACGCGACCATTAAGGGGATGCCTCCATTCCCATCGTCTGCAGTTTGGCAGGCTATGTTGTGGTGGTTTACCTTGCTGTTATCAGTGATGGGTGGGCGAGTGCTCCCATTCTTTACAGCGCGTCGTTTTGATTTCGAAAAAGTGCAGCCCTTGGTTTGGTTGGAATGGTTAGCCAATCTACCTTTGGTTGGCTTATTTGTGTTGAGCTTCTTCCCATTGACCTTTGCTCAAGTCGGCAATGAGTTGATGGTATTTGCAGGTGTGACACAGTTGGTGCGCTTTATCCGCTGGAAGCCTTGGACAACACTATCAGAACCCTTGGTGTGGTCGCTGCATGCGGCTTACCTATGTATCCCTCTCAGCTTGCTGTTACGCGGTTTGATAGATAACCCGTTCGCGAGCCATAACATGCTGCACCTGTTTGCGATTGGCGGTTTGAGTGGGTTAATTCTGGCGATGATCACGCGCGTGACAATGGGACATACTGGCCGTGCTATCTATAAAGGGCCAAGTATGGCTTTGGCGTTCTCGGCTATATTTATCGCGGCACTCGTTCGTAGTTTAGGTGTGACATTCTTCCCGGCGTATTTATTTGAGATGGTCAATATCAGCGCGGGTTTATGGACGTTAGCGTTCGGTCTATTTATCTGGAAATTTGGGATGATGCTGTTAACGCCAAGAGTGGATGGTCACCCGGGCTAAGCCAATTAGTTATCTATTGATATAGATAGGGAAGCTCAGAGCTTCCCTTTTTGATCTTGATAACTCATTAAGTACTCGCAGCAAGGTATTGGCGTACCTGTGTGATGAGATCTTCCTTGGCGTGAGGCGAGATAAAACTGGCTTCGATGGCATTAATACTGAACTGCGCCAATTCGTTTTTGGTCACTGGGTGAGCATTGGCGACGGCGAGGAAGTTATCATTCATATAGCCGCCGAAGTAAGCCGGATCATCGGAATTGATGGTGACGCACAGCCCTTTTCTCAGCAACTCGACGATGTTGTGCTCTTGCATGGTCTCAAACACCTTGAGCTTGGTATTCGACAGCGGGCAGACGGTCAGTGGTGTACGTTTTGCTATTAGCTGTTCCATCAACTCTTCATCTTCTACACAGCGAACGCCATGATCAATTCGGGTAATGCCTAGCAAGCTCAGTGCGTCGCTAATATTTTGTGCTGGGCCTTCTTCTCCGGCGTGCGCGACAGTCAGAAAGCCTTGGTTGATCGCTTCTTGGAATACATGTTTAAACTTCTCTGGTGGATTGCCCTGTTCTGATGAATCTAACCCAACGGCAATGATCTTATCTTTATAAGGAAGGGCTTGTTTGAGTGTTTCAAAAGCGCTGTCTTCATCGAGATGACGCAGAAAGCACATGATCAGTTGGCTGCTGATACCAAGCTCTTGCTCCACTTGATTCAAAGCTCGAGTAATCCCGTCAACGATGACTTCAAAGTCAATGCCGCGTTCAGTGTGAGTCTGAGGGTCGAAGAAGATCTCAGTATGAACCACATTATCTTGCTGACACTTCAACAGATAAGCCCACGTCAGGTCGTAGAAATCTTGTTCATGAATCAGTACGTTTGCACCTTGGTAATAGATATCGAGAAAGGATTGAAGATTGTGGAACTGGTACGCGTCTCGAACTTGGTCTGGGGTCTCAAAGGGAATCGACAGGTTATTACGCTTGGCGAGTTGGAACATCAGCTCTGGCTCTAATGTGCCTTCTATATGTAAGTGCAGCTCAACTTTGGGTAAATTTTTGATGAAGCTATCCATAGCAACTCCTTAGCTATTTTAATTATGAGCGGAGTAGGTGAGACAGTAGAGTCTATAAACCTGAGCAAGCAGGTATCTCTTTCATTTATCTCTGTTTGAGCATAGTTCATTTCATTGTTATCGATAAAATAGGATAGAAGTTGATGGTGAACCGAGAGTTATGAACCGATTGAAATTAGGCGCAAACGATTTGCAGCATTGGAGTGTGATCCGCTGCAAATATTTGCAGCAATATTCATTGATTTGTGCTCTAATACCGCGCTTACCAAGGGATGGTGTTAAAAGATGCTCACTTAGATGGAGTTATCAAAGTTGACCGATCCCTTAATGATCTCCCTTAGGAAAAAATAGAACATGTCTAAGAACAAAAAATTTGATATCCGCCTTACAGAAAAACGCAACGGTTGGTGTGCAGAGATTACTCGTCAAGTAACGTCTCGCAGCACTACAGTATCTAAGCGTGAGTCTGGTTTCGAAACTGAAGCTCTAGCACAAGAGTGGGCAGAGAAAGAGCTAGCATCTTTCATCGCTAACCAAGCTGAACGTAACGAGCGTAAATCAGAGCAGCGTAAAGAGCGTGACGAACTACGTCACACTAAAGAGCTTAAAGCTGAGCAAGCACGTGAAGCGCGCGCTAAAGCTCGTGCAGAAGAGCAACAAGACGCTGAATAATTCAGTGCATGACTAATTTATAGATCCCTTAATTTTAAGATAAGGGATTTGTGAAAAAAAAGCCCCGATACAACTTTTTTCTTTCGAGTTAAAAGTGTTTTGGGGCTTTTTAGTTTGTGGAGTTCTGTTTTATTGTGTTTAAGAGCTCGGTTTGGCTTCTCGCTTTTAACGTCGAGCTCTTAAACTGTTAAGCATTGTCTGATCAGTTATTCAGTGCAGTTAGCCAATCGTCTTCTGCCACTTCTTCAATGTAGCTTTCTACTGATTGTCCTACTTCTTCATCGTCTTGCTTGAAGTAAGCGATGTGGAACACAGCATCACCTTCGTTGACCAAAGGCAGAGTTTGCTGACCAATCACGATACCGCCTTTGGTTGTGATCACTTGGCCTTCTTGGTGACCCAATGGAGAGCTGATGTAAGCAAGGGTTTGTCCTGCTTCAACCTGTTCGCCAAGTCTTACCATGTTACGCAAAATACCGTCTGATTCAGCGCGGATCCAGCTGGTGGATTTACTCAATACTGGCTCTGGTAACTTCTTACGGTTAGGGCGCAGCATGCCGATTTCTTTCATCACTTGATGCACGCCAAGGTAACCCGCACGAATCGCGAGGTGATCAAAACGCAGCGCTTCACCACCTTCGTAAGTTAATACAGGAATACCCAGTTTTTCCGCTTCGCTACGCAGTGAACCGTCGCGCAGTGGAGAATCAATAATCACGGGTGTTGCGAACGCTTTTGCGATGCGCAGTGTCTCAGGGTTCGATAGGTTTGCACGAATCTGTGGCAGATTGGTACGGTGAATCGCGCCCGTGTGTAGATCCAGAATGTAATCACAGTGCTTTGCCACGTTCTCAAAGAAGGTGTAAGCGATACGTGATGTTAACGATCCTTTCTCACTGCCAGGGAAGCAACGGTTTAGGTCACGACGGTCTGGTAGGTAACGAGATTTATGGATAAAGCCAAATACGTTAACGATAGGCACAACAATTAATGTCCCTTTCAGTTTCTTTGGATCAATCGCATTGGTCAGTTGTCGTGCAATCTCAACACCGTTTAGCTCATCGCCGTGGATAGCCGCATTTACCATCAGTGTTGGGCCTGCTTGGCGACCGTGAATAATTTCAATCGGGATCGAAAGTGGAGAATGCGTGTAAAGCTGAGCCGCTTGCAGTTCAATCTCCATTCGCTGTCCTGGCTGAACAGTATAACCAAGTAATTCGAATGGTTGATTAGGTTTTAGTCTTGCCATTTAGGTTGTTCTCAACATGGTGATAATTCGTTAACACGGAATGTAGCAATCGTTGATTTTTAGTACGAATCAATCGCTTTACGGTGACGACAAAAGTTTTTTATGAAGGGGCTTCTGAATTGGTTTCAGTTTTTTATCTGGCTAATTGAAGGGTGTTTAAAATTTTGAATTTTATGACAATACATTAACTTAGAGCTGATATTTGTCATTCAGTTCGTTGGTATTATCCACCGCCATTTTTTGGCGGCCAAATTCAAATATTGAGATCAAAATGAAAAAAACAATTTCAAAAGTTGTAGCACTAGCGGTGGTATCTGTTGCTTTATCTGGCTGTGTTGGTAGCAACGCAGTAACGGGTTACCTAATGAAGTTCAACATCAAGGCTGTTGATAACCGTTACGCTCGTGGTGGTTTGAACATTCTACTTGCACCTGCATACGGTCTAACAGTTGCTGCCGATTACATAGTATTCAACTCACTAGAGTTCTGGACTGGTAGCAACCCACTAACAGGTGCTCCGCACATCTTTGATACTAAGACTGATACTTACCTAGACATCAACCACCAACTTGATCCGTCGCTAACGGAAGCGCCAGTGGGTCCTATCACGAGTGCAGATGTGATCGAAAAAGGTCAAATGCAGCAGATTGATGAAAACACGATCCAAATGGACATTACTTACCAGTCTGGTGAGCGTGCGACGTTAATCGGTGTTCGTGATGGCGAGATGGTGACGTACTTCATCGATGGCGAAGTTGTGGCACAAACTTCAATTGATGAGCTAGAAAGCTACGCGGCTTCACGCGCTTAATTGTTTATTTAGTCACAAGTAGTAGCTACAAAGATTAGATACAAAAACAGGTACTCATTGAGTACCTGTTTTATTTTGTCTCAGATAAACGGTGTTTACTGTAAAACACCATTTACTGAACAAACATAGCTTATCGAATTAAGCTTTTTCTGGGATCGCTTCAAGCAATGCAACCATTTGGTTCCAGAATAGCTCAACGGTGTCGATCTTCACTTTCTCATCAGGAGAGTGCGGAAACTTGATGGTTGGGCCGAAAGAAACCATATCCATGTTCGGGTAAGGTTCTTTGAATAGACCACACTCAAGACCAGCATGGATAACCATGATGTTTGGCTTGTGACCGTAGATACCTTCGTACATGTCACGGAAGATATGCATGATTTCTGAATCTGCGTCTGGTTTCCAACCTGGGTAAGCACCAGAGAACGCGATGTTAGCGCCTGCTAGTTCAGCAACAGAGTGAAGCATGCTTTCTACTTGGCTACGACCTGAATCGATAAGAGAGCGGATCAGGCAAAGTACTGTG
The DNA here is from genome assembly GCF_041474275.1 of Vibrio sp. 10N.222.52.B7. Lineage (NCBI taxonomy): Bacteria > Pseudomonadati > Pseudomonadota > Gammaproteobacteria > Vibrionales > Vibrionaceae > Vibrio > Vibrio sp. 10N.222.52.B7. Next base: position 81,451 of record NZ_JBFRTU010000011.1, read on the forward strand.
ATTGAGTTCTCTTCTGTTGTGATAACACCTACGTTTAGAGACGTTTCCACAACACCTTCAATCTCGTCACTCATACGAATCACGCCGTTTGGACATGCGTTAAGTGCCGCGATAAAGCGAGCTTGGTCTGCTGACGCAAGTGCGCCCATTTCTACAGAAGCTTCTTCATTGAAAGTCACGATGCTGTCTTCTACTTTACCTAGCTCTGTTGAAAGCAGCTCAGTGTAGTAGTTGTATAGTGAAGCCAGTTTTTCTTGGTTTGCCGCAGGAACAGCAACCGTTACGAAACCTTCACGAGGGATCGCGTTACGAAGGCTACCACCTTTGAATTCGACGATGCGAAGGTCTAGCTCTTTTGCGTGACCCGCTAGGAAGCGAGCAAGCAGTTTGTTTGCGTTTGCACGACCTGTGTGGATGTCACAACCAGAGTGACCGCCTTTTAGGCCTTTTAGCGTTAGCTTACGTGTTACGAAGTCAGCTGGAATCGCATTACGAGCAATTTCAAATGTCATTGCGCCGTCGATACCGCCAGCACAACCCATGTACACTTCGCCTTCTTGCTCTGAATCGGTGTTAAGAAGGATATCGCCTTCTAACCAACCCGCTTCAAGACCGAAAGCACCAGTCATGCCTGCTTCTTCATCTACTGTTAGTAGAACTTCGATAGGGCCGTGCTGGATTTCGTTTGAAGCAAGAACCGCTAGGCAAGAAGCCATGCCCATGCCGTTATCAGCGCCAAGCGTTGTGCCTTTAGCTGTAACCCACTCACCATCAATGTATGGTTGAATTGGATCTTTAGCAAAGTCATGAACTGTGTCTTCGTTCTTTTGTGGAACCATATCGATGTGAGCTTGTAGCACTACACCTTTTTTGTTTTCCATACCCGCCGTTGCTGGCTTTTTGATGAATACGTTACCCGTTGGGTCACGACGTACATCTAGGCCTTGCTCTGTTGCCCAAGCAATAATGTATTGAGCAAGCTCTTCTTCATGCTTAGAAGGGTGTGGGATTGAGCAAATCTTATCGAAGAACTGCCAGATAGGGGCAGGGGATAATTTACTGATCTCAGAATGGAATTCAGACACGGATGACTCCTTTTTTATTTAATAACCATATATTTAGGTTTTGTATGGGGAAAAACCTAGAACAAAAATCTAAAATATGGGTCTGTTTTGATGGCAACAGCATACCACTTGAGCGTTTTGACGAGTAGCGGTTCTAAACCTCAAATAGCTCAAATTTTGAAAGCGATCTTGTCCATCTGATCACAGCTAAGCGCCTTGATGCTTATAAATGGAGCAGGCAAACGTTTGTTTAATTCTATTTTGTAGTTTTATTACAAAATAAGTTTGCAAAATAACCGTAAATGGCCAAAAATGTGACGTATAGCAAAAAATACTTGTAATCTTTTTTCTTTAGGGTATATTAATAACCAACTTCTGAGATGAAGAGTAAATGCTCAAAGGATGAGTCCGTTTTATCGCCTCCAAGGAACCGAGAAATCAAATTCGTTTTTTATTGATTTATTAAGGTGATAGTTATGAAAGGTTTACCATCTGCAATGTTCTGGATTAACAGCTCTGTTTACACTAGCAACTTTGCATACCCTACAAGCTTTGGTTACTAATACCGTAAGCATGTAACTCGAACAGTTTTGTTCACCCCTATATATTGGAATTCTTTTACAGCCCTTTTGGTTGACAGATTCTACCGCCACTCAGTTTTGAGTGGCGTTTTTTTTGCCTGCTACTTTTCCAAACCGCTTTCGCTTGTCACTTTCCTTGCTGTTCTGCGTGGTTGTTTTTTAAACGCCGAAATATCAATTTGCGCCTTATTACTGATCCTGTTGAAAAATACATAACTATTGTGAGTTTGAATTCAGAATTTACTGGCTAGATTATCAATGAAAATAACCGATGGTAGAAAAAACAACCAACTAGTTTTAGTGAGTCTATTGTTGTTAATTGTTTGTTTTTAATGGTTATTTATCGATGATATCTTCATTTTTAATCGCTTTGTTTCATACGGCATTCTGATAAATATCGATTAGAGCCTTAATTCTATCTGGAATTTGTTATTTGATAACTTTATAATCCACAGCCAATCGATTACGCAACCGTTTACTTTTTACCCTTATAGGATTCGATAATGTTCGAAAAGCTATTCAAACTCAGTGAAAATGGCACCAATGTGCGCACTGAAATCATCGCAGGTCTAACAACCTTCCTAACAATGGCTTACATCATTTTTGTAAACCCAATGATTCTAGCTGATGCTGGTATGGACCATGGCGCTGTATTTGTAGCAACCTGTTTAGCGGCTGCTATTGGCTGTTTCATCATGGGCTTTGTTGCTAACTACCCAATTGCTCAAGCTCCAGGCATGGGTTTGAACGCATTCTTTACCTACGCTGTTGTAATGGGTATGGGTTATACGTGGCAAGTTGCTCTGGCAGCGGTTTTCGTATCAGGCGTAATCTTCATCTTCTTAAGCATCTTTAAGATCCGTGAATGGATTATCAACTCGATCCCTATGTCTCTGCGTGTTGGTATCTCTGCAGGTATCGGTCTTTTCCTAGCGTTTATTGCGCTTAGCAATGCAGGCATCGTTGTTTCTAACCCAGCAACTAAAGTTTCACTGGGCGACATTACCGCGATTGCTCCTATCCTAGGCTCACTTGGTTTCTTCCTAACGATTGCTCTTGTTCACCGTGGCGTGAAAGGGGCAGTAATGATTGCGATTCTAGCTATCACAGCTCTTGGCATTGTTATTGGTGACGTTCAATACGGCGGCATCATGTCTACACCACCAAGCCTTGCTCCTACATTCATGCAGCTTGATTTCTCTGCTGTATTTGAAATCGGTATGATTTCAGTGGTATTCGCGTTCTTGTTCGTCGATTTGTTCGATACAGCGGGTACTCTGGTTGGTGTTGCAACGAAAGCAAACCTAATCAAAGAAGACGGCAAACTACCTCGCTTGAACAAAGCACTGCTTGCTGACTCTACAGCAACATCTATTGGTGCACTGCTAGGTACATCAAATACTACTTCTTATGTTGAGAGTGTTGCGGGTGTTGCTGAAGGCGGCCGTACCGGTCTAACGGCTGTTGTTGTTGGTATCTTATTCCTACTGGCTCTTTTCTTCTCGCCACTTGCAGGTATGATTCCGGCTTACGCAACATCAGGTGCACTTTTCTATGTAGCAATTCTGATGATGTCTGGCCTAGTTGGCATTGATTGGCGTGATCTTACGGAAGCAGCACCAGTCGTGGTAACATGTCTGCTTATGCCGCTGACGTACTCTATCGCTGAGGGTATCTCACTAGGTTTCATCGCTTACGCTGCAATTAAGCTGCTAAGTGGTAAAGGTCGCGACGTTTCACCTGCTGTGTGGGTAATGTCGGCTATCTTTATTCTTAAATACATTTTCGCTTAATCGTCTAGATTTCTGCTTAATCGCTGAAGAGGCTATGTTTGAAATAGCCTCTAATAACATGACAAAATTATTAGGTTTTATACTATGAGCAACAAATTCGTTATCACTTGGGACAACATGCAGACTTACTGCCGTCAACTTGCTGAAAAGCAAATGCCAGCAGAGCAGTGGAAAGGCATCTGGGCAGTAAGCCGTGGTGGTTTGGTTCCTGGTGCAATCTTGGCTCGTGAGCTAGGTATTCGTCACGTAGATACGATTTGTATTTCTAGCTACGACCACGATCACCAACGTGATATGACAGTAGTTAAAGCACCTGAAGGTGACGGCGAAGGCTTCCTAATCGTTGAAGACTTGGTTGATAGTGGTGACACTGCACGTAAGCTTCGCGAAATGTACCCTAAAGCGAAACTGATCGCTGTATGTGCAAAACCATCTGGCGCTGATTTGCTAGACGAGTACATTGTTGATATCGCTCAAGATACATGGATTGAGCAACCTTGGGATACTAGCCTAAGCTACGTAGAGCCAGTAAATCGCAAGTCAAAATAAGCGTAAACTTAGTTTTTTGAGAAATGACCCTTTATAGGGTCATTTTTTTTTATATTATTAGTAACAACCATTTCTTATTAAGTATTCCAATGTCTGAACCAGAAGAAACGAGCTCGAACCTTTCGGAAACTTTGTTTGTAAAGCACAAGCAAGCGAAAGAGACCTCAATGTTGACACAATACATGCCAAGCTCTGAAGCGCTATTGGATGAGAAACGTGAACAGCAAAACTCATCATGGTATCGAAACCTAAGACGTCTTCAGTGGGTATGGCAAGGCGTTAATCCAATAGAGCAGGAAGCGGTATTGGCTCGCATCGCGTCATCAGATAACTCTCGTACAACCGATGAGTGGCTTGATACGGTCATGGGTTACCGAAGTGGTAACTGGGCATACGAATGGACCAAGCTGGGTATGCAGCATCAAAATCGTTCTAATGAGAAGAATGGTGAAGAGATGGCTGAAGAGCTATTTTCCGCATCGTTGTGCTTCAGTATTGCGGGTTACCCACACCTCAAGAACGACAACTTGGCAGCTCAGGCTCAAGTGTTGGCCAACGCAGCGTATTCTGAAGCGATCAAGCACACTAAGTTGATCGTCAAGCAGATTGATATTCCATACCAAAACAAGAAGATCAAAGCGAACTTGCATCTAACCAAGACAGATAAACCACAACCGGTTGTGATTGTCAGCGCGGGTCTAGATAGCTTGCAAACCGATATGTGGCGCCTGTTTAGGGATTATTTAGCACCTAAGAACATTGCTATGTTAACGGTAGACATGCCATCAATAGGGCACAGTGCACATTGGCCGTTAACAGAAGACTCATCTTGTCTTCACCAAGCAGTGCTGAATGAATTGCCTAACATCCCATGGGTCGATCACCACAAAGTCGGCTTGTTTGGTTTCCGCTTCGGTGGCAATGCGATGGTGAGATTATCTTTCCTCGAGCAACATAAGATTAAAGCGTGTATTTCTTTAGGCGCGCCAATTCACGATATCTTTGTTCATGCAGACAAACTTAAGCAGATGCCTAAAATGCATCTAGATGTGTTGGCTTCGCGCCTTGGTAAAGGGGCGGTCGATATCAATAGCCTTTCTGGGCAGTTGATGGCGTGGTCACTCAAGGTACAAGGTTTGCTGTCAAACAGTAAAACCAGTGTTCCTATCTTGGCATTGGCTCTGGAAGGCGACCCGGTTTCACCGCCAATGGATAATCAACTGGTTGCTATTTACAGTGATTACGGAAAAGCGAAGAAAATCAAAGCTAAGTCAATTACACAAGGTTATGAGCAATCCCTCGAATTGGCGATAAAGTGGCTTGAGGATGAATTATTTAGATGACATTTCTCCTAAATTAGTTAAGCATGAAAAATGTACAAACTAAGTACCTGATACTCAGAGGTCATTTATAAAATCCAAATGCGTAGTTTCTACGTATAACAGTCTGAGTAACGTCATTCTTAACATTGAAAATGGAGATTCAATATGTCAGAAGTGACACAACAACCTACGCATTACCGCTTGTTGAATGTTTTAAAGGCGATCGGGCCTTACTTAAGGGAACCGCAATCAGAAGAAGGCCACTATATCTTTGATTGCTTGTCTGTATGTGTGAACGATAAAAAATCACCAGAAGAACGCGAGTTCTGGGGCTGGTGGCTGGAATTGGATAAGTCGGAAGAGGGATATTCGGCGAAGTACAATATCGGCAAGTACAACATCGATGGTAACTGGGATTCTTTGCCGTTACCTAAAAAGGCGGTCGCTGAGGTCTCTCGAACTCAAGAAGCCTTCCACAAGAAACTGGTTGATGAACTTCAAAGTAAGTTTGAAATCAGTATCCAATTAGACGAAGAGTCTGTCGAATTCGTCTAATTTTAAAGGTTACTCTTCTATATAAAGCAAAAAGGTGCGATTTCGCACCTTTTCTGCTTGTGAATTCCCCTTTTGATTGCTAAAACATCACCTCTTATTTGTTTTATCCATAAAAGACTTCATGACAACAAATCATCAAAGCGGGACAACAACACAGCGTAAAACTGTCGTTGTTAAACTGGGTACCAGTGTCTTAACTGGTGGAACATTGGCATTAGACCGCGCTCATATGGTTGAGCTGGTTCGTCAATGTGCTGAATTAAAAAAACAAGGCCACTCTGTGGTTATGGTTTCGTCTGGTGCAATTGCAGCAGGACGTGAGCACCTTGGTTACCCCGCACTTCCCAACTCAATGGCGAGCAAACAGTTGCTTGCGGCAGTTGGGCAAAGTCAGTTGATTCAAGTTTGGGAGTCTTTGTTTGCTATCTATGGCCTTAAGATTGGCCAGATGCTACTGACTCGTGCTGATCTCGATGATCGCGAGCGTTTTCTTAATGCACGTGACACGATCAACGCACTGGTTGAGCACGATATTATTCCGGTAGTAAACGAAAACGACGCAGTAGCAACCAACGAAATTAAAGTGGGCGACAATGATAACTTGTCGGCCTTAGTGGGTATTTTGTGCGGTGCTGATAAGCTTTTGCTACTAACAGACCAAAAAGGCCTGTTTACGGCTGACCCTCGTAAAGATCCAAATGCTGAGCTCATCAAAGAAGTGAAAACCATTGATGACACGCTGCGTAAGATCGCAGGTGGCAGCGGTACTACGTTGGGTACTGGCGGCATGGCGACAAAACTGCAGGCGGCTGACATTGCTCGTCGCGCAGGCATCGAAGTGATTATTGCTGCGGGCAGTGCTGAAAATGTGGTGTTTGATTCACTGAGTGATAACCCACAAGGCACACGTTTCTTGCCTTTAGCGGAAGCGCTTGAAAACCGTAAACGCTGGATTTTAGCGGGCCCTGCTTCAGCAGGTGACATCGTGGTTGACGACGGCGCAGTAAACGCAGTCAACACCAAAGGCAGCAGCTTGTTGGCGAAAGGGGTTGTTCGAGTTAAAGGCGAATTCTCTCGTGGTGAAGTTACCCAAGTCACAGACAGCAAAGGCAAAGTAATTGCGCGTGGTATCGCCAGTTATTCAAGCCAAGACCTAGCAAAAATTGCAGGCAAGCACAGTAAAGATATTGGCGACATCCTTGGATACGATTATGGGTCAGAAGTCATTCACCGTGACGACCTAGTTGTAATCCAAGAGTAGCTCGTGATGATAAGGTGAATCACCTTTTTGCATCCAAAGACAGACAGAATTTAGGGAGAGTTAAACGTGGATTTAACTAACATGGGTATCGCAGCAAAAGACGCTGCTTTCCACCTAGCGACCGCATCTACGGCGCAAAAGAATAAAGCATTGGCGATTATCGCTGATGAGCTAGAAGCAAACGCAACAACGATTTTAGAAGCGAACGCGAAAGACATCGAATTAGGTCGCGAAGCGGGTTTAACTGACGCACTGCTCGATCGTCTACTTCTTAACGAAGAGCGCTTAACCGGTATCGCTAACGATGTTCGTAACGTGATTAGCCTGAATGACCCAGTTGGCAGCGAAATTGACAGCAAAGTACTAGAAAACGGTATGTCGCTGTCTCGTCGCCGCGTGCCACTTGGTGTGGTGGGTGTTATCTATGAAGCGCGTCCGAACGTAACCATCGATATTGCAGCTCTGTGTCTGAAGACAGGTAACGCAAGCATTCTACGTGGTGGTAAAGAGACGTTTTTCTCGAACATGGAACTGGTTAAGGTTATCCAGTCTGCATTAGAGAAAGCGGAGCTTCCAGCCGCTTCTGTTCAGTACATCGAGAAGCCTGATCGTGAACTCGTTTCTCAACTGCTTAAACTGGACGACTACGTGGATATGATCATTCCTCGTGGCGGCGCTGGTCTGCACAAGATGTGTAAAGAGAACAGCACCATCCCAGTAATCATCGGCGGCTTTGGTATCAGCCATATCTTCGTTGATGAAAGCGCTGATCTTGAGAAATCTGTCGATGTGGTCGAAAACTCAAAAGTTCAACGTCCATCGGCGTGTAACTCGTTAGATACACTGCTAGTGCATGAAGCGGTTGCTGAAGCTTTCCTAACTAAGCTGAAACAGCGTTTAGACGGCAAGGTAACCTTAGTTGCTGATACCAGTGCAAAATCGCTGCTAGCGGGTTTTGAAGACCAACGTGATGCGGTTGAAGGCGACTTTGACACTGAATGGCTAAGCTACACGCTAGGCGTGAAAGTGGTAGCGGATGTGGCAGAAGCGATTGACCACATGCGTGTACACAACGCGAGTCATTCAGATGCGATCATGACCAATAGCTTAGAGAGCTCAGAGCGTTTCATTAACTCTGTTGGTTCTGCAGCGGTTTATGTGAATGCATCAACACGTTTCACTGATGGAGCACAGTTTGGTTTAGGTGCTGAAGTTGCCGTGTCTACTCAGAAATTGCATGCTCGCGGCCCAATGGGTTTAGAAGAGCTGACAAGCTACAAATGGGTAGGTAAAGCGAACTATTTAGTCCGCGGTTAACGCTGGTCGTTAATTTTACTCCTCAGCTCATTTTTGAAATGGCGGTCGAGTAGCAATAATCAATGAATCACCACACAAAAGGGCCTTAATTGGCCCTTTTTCTTTCCTAACGTTTGGCAATTCCGTTACACTGATATTCAATTATTTGGAGGTGATATGCATTGTCCTTTTTGTTCAGAGAACGACACTAAAGTAATCGATTCAAGACTGGTAGCCGATGGCCATCAGGTTCGTCGTCGCCGTCAATGCCTTGCATGTAGTGAACGTTTTACTACGTTCGAATCGGCAGAACTTGTGATGCCTAAAGTCATAAAGTCGAATGGAAACCGCGAACCATTTAATGAAGATAAAATGGTGGGTGGTGTACAGCGCGCCCTAGAAAAACGCCCAGTGAGTGCTGACGCGATTGAACTTGCGATCAGTACGATTAAGTCACAACTCCGTGCAACTGGTGAGCGTGAAGTACCAAGCGAGATGATTGGTAATCTTGTGATGGGCCAATTGAAAGAATTGGATAAAGTGGCGTACATTCGTTTTGCCTCTGTTTACCGCAGCTTTGAAGACATCCGAGAGTTTGGCGAAGAAATCGCTAAATTAGAGGATTAACTCCTCAATCATGTCAAACTTTACTCCCCTAGATTTTCAAATGATGTCGCGTGCTATTCAGTTAGCAAAACGCGGCATTTACACTACTGCGCCAAACCCTAATGTGGGTTGTGTCATTGTACAAACCGACGGTCAGATCGTTGGTGAAGGTTTTCATGCCAAAGCTGGCGAACCTCATGCTGAAGTACATGCCATGCGAATGGCAGGCGACAAAGCAAAAGGTGCGACGGCTTATGTCACGCTAGAGCCTTGTTCTCATTACGGTCGAACGCCGCCTTGTGCTGAAGGTTTGATTAAGGCTCAAGTAGCCAAAGTGATTTGTGCCATGCAGGACCCAAACCCAAAAGTCGCAGGTCGTGGTATCAAAATGCTACGCGATGCGGGTATTGAGGTTGAAATCGGTTTGCTAGAGCAAGACGCTCTCGACTTGAACCCTGCATTTATCAAGCGTATGCAAACTGGCATGCCATTCGTTCAGTTAAAGATGGCCGCTAGCCTTGATGGGCAAACGGCATTGGAAAATGGCCAAAGCCAGTGGATCACATCGCCAGAAGCACGTCGTGATGTTCAGAACTACCGAGCAAAATCAGGCGCTGTGTTGTCAACTAGCCAGACGGTGATTGAAGACAACGCGTCGTTGAATGTTCGTTGGGCAGAGTTGCCAAGCAGTATCAAAGGTCATTACGCTGAAGACGAGCTGCGTCAGCCGATTCGCGTGATTCTTGATCGTCAAAACCAACTGCGTCCTGAACTCAAGTTATTCCAGACTCCAACATCGGTGTTGAGAGTTGCCGAAGCATCTGCTGATATTGAAGTCGCAACCACAGATGCAGGTCAGCTCGATTTGCACGATCTGATGCGTCAATTACCTGCCAATCATATCGACCATATTTGGGTCGAAGCGGGCGCAACATTGGCAAAAAGCTTGATTGAAGAGCAGCTGGTGGATGAGCTAATCCTTTATTTAGCACCTAAACTTATGGGCAGTGACGGACGAGGTTTGATGGGTGCATTAGGGCTCACTTCAATGTCTGACGTTATTGACCTAGAAATTAAAGATGTTCGACAGGTTGGTGTGGATATTCGCATCGTTGCGAAACCCGTATTTCGAAACAGATAGTAACGAAACCACAGTGGAAATAGTTACTCCAACTACATACGTGTCGTTGACAACAAAAAGAGTTTTAAAATGTTTACAGGAATTGTAGAAGCCGTAGGTACATTGAGTGCAATCACTCCCCGCGGAGAAGACATCACCGTAACGGTTAATGTTGGTAAGCTTGATATGGCTGACGTTAAGTTAGGCGACAGTATCGCTACCAATGGTGTGTGTTTGACAGTTGTTGAATATAACGACCACAGCTACAGTGCAGATCTTTCGCTTGAGACCCTGAAAAAAACGGGTTTTGTCGATTACCAAGCGGGCGATAAAGTTAACCTTGAGAAAGCAATGTTACCAACCACGCGTTTCGGTGGACATATAGTGTCTGGTCACGTTGATGGCGTGGGTGAGATTGTTGAACGTAACCAAGTTGGCCGTGCGATTGAATTCTGGGTAGAAATGCCAGCAGAAATCTCAAAATACGTGGCTCAAAAAGGCTCAGTAACAGTTGATGGCATTAGCCTGACTGTGAACGATTTACGTAAGAACGCATTCAAGCTGACTATCGTTCCTCATACTTCTTCAGAAACCACCATCGACCAATTCAATGTCGGTCGTAAAGTGAATCTAGAAGTTGATGTATTAGCACGTTACATGGAGCGTTTACTGCAAGGCCAGCAACAAGAATCTGAGCCTGAATCTCGATTAACGATGGAATTCTTACAGCAGAATGGTTTTGCCTAACCGTTGATACAAAGTGCGTTAAGCGAGACTTTGTAAAGCGAAGCAATATCATCAGGTTTAAATAGTGTCGGTTCTAGGAAGCAGAACCATTTCAAAGGATATAGAACAATGCCAATTAGTACTCCTCAAGAAATTATTGAAGACATTCGCCTAGGAAAAATGGTTATCCTGATGGATGATGAAGATCGCGAAAATGAAGGCGATCTGATCATGGCAGCAGAACATGTGACGCCAGAAGCGATTAACTTCATGGCGATGTACGGCCGTGGTTTAATTTGTCTGACGCTAACCAAAGAGCGTTCAAACCGCATGGGTCTAGCGCCTATGGTTCAAGATAACAACGCACAGTACACCACTAACTTTACTGTTTCGATTGAAGCGGCAGAGGGCGTAACAACGGGTATCTCTGCATCAGACCGTGCAGTGACGGTTCAAGCGGCAGTGGCGAAAGATGCGAAAGCGGCTGATCTTGTTCAACCTGGTCATATTTTCCCACTGACAGCGCAAGATGGCGGTGTTCTGACTCGCGCAGGACACACGGAAGCAGGTTGTGATTTAGCACGTCTTGCAGGCTGCGAGCCAGCATCGGTTATCGTTGAGATCCTTAACGACGACGGTACTATGGCTCGTCGCCCTGACCTTGAAGTGTTTGCTGAAAAACACGACATCAAGCTAGGCACGATTGCTGACTTGATTGAATACCGCAACAACACAGAAACAACGATTGAGCGTGTAGCACAATGCCATTTACCAACAGAGTTTGGTGATTTCGAGCTGGTGACTTACCGCGATACAATTGATAACCAGATCCACTACGCGATGCAAAAAGGCGACCTATCTGAAGGTGCTCCTTTGGTACGTGTTCACCTGCATGACACGTTCACCGATCTGCTTCATTCAGACCGTGGTACTGAACGCAGCTGGTCGCTAGATAAAGCGATGAAGCGTATTGGCGACGAAGGCGGTGTGTTGGTTATTCTTGGCAACGAAGAGTCGTCTGATTCTTTGATTCACAAAGTGAAGACATTCGAAGCGCAAGACAAGAACGAGCAGCCAACTATGGCGAAGAAGCAGGGTACCTCGCGTCGTGTTGGTGTCGGTTCTCAGATTCTTCAAGATCTAGGTGTGCACGATATGCGTCTGCTTTCTTCAAGCACTAAGCGTTACCACGCATTGGGTGGTTTTGGCCTTAACGTTGTTGAGTACGTTTGCGAATAAACCATGCGTTAGCAAGCAGACGTTTCTCCGTTTGTAGCAACATAATTTACCGATGATTTCAGTGGCTCTTTTGGTGATAAATCTTGCCAAAAGAGCAAAGTAGCCAAGTCCGACTCAAAACGTGTTCAACACACAAACTTGGTTACTCGCTGTTCCTATATGCTTGGGATCAGCGCTGCATTATCATCTTTACATTGCCGGTGTCTGTTCTTCTAAATTACCATTAGATATTGCTCACAGTTTTGTGCTAGAATCCGGCGATTCTCACTTGATGAAAATAGTTAAAGGAAGGCTTATGAAAGTGATCGAGGGTGGCTTCCCAGCGCCAAATGCAAAAATTGCTATCGTTATTGCTCGTTTCAACAGTTTTATTAACGAAAGTTTACTTTCTGGTGCAATCGATACTTTAAAGCGTCATGGACAAGTAAGCGAAGACAACATCACTGTTGTTCGTTGCCCTGGTGCAGTAGAACTTCCACTTGTAGCGCAGCGCGTTGCAAAAACAGGTAAGTTCGATGCGATTGTATCTCTTGGTACAGTAATTCGTGGCGGTACACCTCACTTTGACTATGTTTGTAGTGAATGTAATAAAGGTTTGGCACAAGTGTCTCTGGAATATTCTCTTCCAGTAGCGTTTGGTGTTCTTACTGTTGATACGATCGATCAAGCTATTGAACGCGCAGGAACCAAGGCTGGTAATAAGGGTGCAGAAGCAGCACTTAGCGCACTTGAGATGATCAACGTTCTTTCTGAAATCGATTCCTAATGGGGGCCAGTGTGAAACCAGCCGCACGTCGTAACGCACGTCAATTTGCTCTACAAGCAATTTATTCTTGGCAAATTACTAAAGAAAATATTGCTACCGTTGAAGAACAGTTCTTATCTGGTGGTAAGTATGATGAAGAAGAGCATCATGCTGCAGAGCCTGCTCTTGCTATGCCAGAAACAGACGTTGCATACTTCCGCGACCTACTAACTGGTGTTGCTCTTAGCCACATGGAACTTGATAGCAAGCTTCGTCCATTCGTATCTCGCCCTATGCAAGATCTGGATCTGATGGAACTAGCGCTTCTACGTTTAGCTATGTACGAGATGACTCGTCGCGAAGATGTACCATACAAAGTGGTTATCAACGAAGCTATCGAGCTTGCAAAAGTATTTGCAGCAGAAGACAGCCATAAGTTTGTTAACGGTGTGCTTGATAAAGCTGCACCGCACGTTCGTAAGAAATAAGACGTTCGTATATTGAATCTAAAGGTCAGCTTTTGTGCTGGCCTTTTTTGTAACTAAATTTCTGTAATATCCATGATTACGGCGATTTTTATGAGACTAAAGATAGGGCATGTGATGTCTGGCGAATTTAACCTGATTGAAAAATATTTTGTAAATCGACAACCACAACGTAAAGACGTTCTTCTAGCTGCTGGCGATGATTGTGCTTTGGTCAAAGCGCCGGGCAATGTTGAGATAGCGATCAGCACGGACACCTTAGTGGCTGGTACCCATTTCTTAGCTGAGGCGAATCCGGCTTGGGTGGCACACAAAGCGTTGGCTTCCAATATCAGTGACCTTGCTGCAATGGGCGCGACGCCTGCTTGGGTGTCTTTTGCTTTAACCATGCCTGAAATCGATGAAGCATGGCTTGCTCCCTTCTGTGACTCCTTTTTTAAACTCGCAGACTACTTTGGTATTCAGTTAATTGGTGGCGACACAACCAAAGGTCCACTAAGCCTGACACTGACGGTACAGGGCTTTGTTCCTGAAGGACGAGCGCTGCGCAGAGATGGCGCGAAAGTGGGCGACTGGATTTACGTAACAGGTAATCTAGGTGACAGCAAAGCTGGCTTAGAAGTGTTACTTAACCCTGAGCAGAACAGAGCGAAGCCCTATGCTGCTGAGCTTGAAGAGAGACATTATGTGAGCGCCCCACGAGTGTTAGCGGGTCAGGCTCTAGTGAACCTTGCTTCATCTGCGATTGATATCTCTGATGGCGTTATTGCTGATTTAAAACATATCCTTAAGCGTTCTCAAGTTGGCGCGAGTATTGATGTAAGCACGCTGCCTATCTCTCCAGAGTTACGTCAGTTCGCTCCTGATATCACTTCAGCTCAGCAGTATGCGCTAACGAGTGGTGAAGAGTACGAACTGTGCTTTACTGTACCAGAAGAGAATAAAGGGTCGCTGGAAAGTGCTTTGTCACACACTGGTACAAAAGTCACCTGCATTGGCCAGATAAGACCTGTAGAATATTTTGAATTACACAATAATGGTGAACCACTAAGCTGGAACTTAACTGGTTACGATCACTTTAAGGTTAATTGATGACAAACCCACTTTCTCTTATTTCTCTTAAAAATCCTTGGCATTTCTTAGCAACGGGTTTTGGCAGTGGCTTATCGCCTATTATTCCCGGCACAATGGGCACGCTTGCGTCAATTCCGTTGTACCTATTGTTGGTTCAGCTACCGTTTCCTGCTTACGTTGCCGTGGTGGTGGTAAGCTGCATTATTGGTATTAAGATCTGCCAAGTAACGTCTGATGATATGGGCGTGCATGACCACGGTTCTATCGTTTGGGATGAGTTTGCGGGCTTTTGGATCACCATGAGCTTAGTGCCTATGCTGAATATCCCTGCCGATGACTGGAAATGGCTTCTGACTGGTTTTGTGCTTTTCCGCTTCTTTGACATGGTAAAACCTTGGCCGATTGGTTGGCTAGATGCGCGAATTCACGGCGGCTTGGGTATCATGATTGACGATATTGTAGCGGGTATTATGGCGGCTATTTCGTTGTATGCCGTGGCACATTTCGCAGGTTGGTTAGTGTGAGTTAACTGAAGGGCTAAGGTTTAGTTGGCGATACACCAAACTAATTAGCAGATACTAAAAAGGTTGACCCTAGGGCCAACCTTTTTTGTTTGCGGAGCTTACGAGCTTACGTATTAAAGCTACTTGGCAAGATAGTCAGTGATAGACTTCTCAATCCCTTTCGCATCTAAGCCAAGCTCTTCATGCAGCTCACCTTGAGTACCTTGAGCAATAAACTTGTCTGGTAGGCCAAGGTTCAATACTGGCATCAGTAGTTTTTCTTGCATCAAGAATTCAATCACACCCGCACCCGCACCACCTGCAATCGCGTTTTCTTCGATAGTCACTAGTACATCGTGGTCAGCAGCAAGTTGTTTGATCAGAGCTTCGTCGAGGGGCTTAACAAAGCGCATATCTGCCACTGTAGCATCGATAGCATCAGCCGTTTGAAGTGCACTCTCAAGGAAAGTACCGAAGCTTAGGATAGCGACCTTCGAGCCATCTTTTGCTTTTTCGCTTTCGCGAACGATACGACCTTTACCAATCTCAAGAGCGGTAAACTCACTTTGAATCTCAGTACCCATGCCATTACCGCGAGGGTAACGAACGGCACTTGGCCCCGTGTGCTGGTGACCGGTGTAAAGCATTTGGCGACATTCGTTCTCGTCGCTTGGTGCCATGATCACCATGTTTGGAATACAGCGCATGAAACTTAAGTCGAACGCACCTTGGTGTGTTTGACCATCGGCACCGACGAGACCTGCACGGTCAATAGCGAACATAACCGGTAGATCCATGATTGCCACATCGTGGATCAGTTGATCGTAGCCACGTTGTAGGAAAGTCGAGTAGATAGCCACAATTGGCTTATCACCGGCAATCGCCATACCGGTTGCTAGCGTCACAGCGTGTTGCTCAGCAATTGCTACATCAAAGTACTGTTCTGGATACTCTTTCGAGAAACGCACCATACCAGAACCTTCACGCATTGCAGGCGTGATCGCCATTAGCTTAGGATCTTGAGCGGCCATATCACACAGGAAGTCGCCAAAAATCTTAGAGAAAGTTGGTTTAGAGCTGGTGCTCTTAGGCAGACTTGAATGTGCAGGATCGAATTTAGGTACGCCATGGTAGCCAATTGGATCTTTCTCAGCTGGCTCGTAGCCTTTACCTTTCTTCGTCATGATATGCAGGAACTGAGGACCTTTTAGATCTCTCATGTTCTTCAGCGTTTTAATCAGCTCATTGACATCGTGACCATCAATTGGACCAATGTAGTTAAAGCCTAACTCTTCAAACATGGTGCCAGGGACAACCATGCCTTTTAAATGTTCTTCTGTACGACGAACGAGCTCTTTAATTGGCGGAACGCCTGATAGCACTTTCTTGCCACCCTCACGAATTGACGTGTAAAGACTGCCAGAAAGAACTTGAGCGAGGTGGTTGTTTAGAGCACCGACGTTTTCAGAGATCGACATCTCGTTATCGTTAAGGATAACCAGCATGTCATTGTGAATATCGCCCGCGTGGTTCATGGCTTCGAAGGCCATACCTGCGGTAATCGCGCCATCACCAATCACACTGACAACTTTACGGTTCTTACCTTCTTTCTTCGCACTGATCGCCATACCAAGTCCGGCGCTGATCGATGTTGAAGAGTGACCAACAGATAGAGTGTCGTATTCGCTCTCTTGACGCCATGGGAATGGGTGCAGTCCATCTTTTTGACGGATAGTCGATAAGCGGTCACGACGGCCAGTAAGAATCTTATGTGGGTATGCTTGGTGGCCAACATCCCAAACCAATTGGTCAAAAGGCGTGTTGTACACATAGTGCAGAGCAACGGTTAGCTCTACTGTACCTAAGCCTGACGCTAAGTGACCACTTGACTGGCTCACCGAGTTAAGAAGATAGGTACGTAATTCATCACAAAGCTGTGTAAGCGTCTCTTTTGGAAGTAGACGCAAATCCTCTGGCTTATCAGCCAAAGCAAGAGTTGGGTACTTTGATATATCAAGAGTCATAGGTAATGCGCGCTTATTGTCTTAGTTCTTGCGCTCGATGACGTATCGGGCGAACTCTTCGAGTGACTGGGTATTGTATGGGATTGCAGCCAAAGCTTGAAGCGCTTCCTGTAGCAGAGTTTGCGCTTTTTCTTGAGCGCCCTCTAAACCTAACAAAGAAGGGTAGGTGCTTTTGTTCAAATCTTGGTCAGAGCCCTGTGGTTTACCCAAAGTTTCGGTATCGCTAATGATATCTAAAATATCATCCTGAACTTGGAAGGCTAACCCGATTGCATCGGCGTACTTATCTAATTGAGGCATCACTTCAAACGCTTTTTCGCCAGCAGCCAGAGCACCTAAACGAATCGCACATTTCATTAGAGCGCCAGTCTTGTTACGGTGAACTTCTTCTAACTCTTCTAGCGTGACTGAGCGGTTTTCAGCTTCAATATCAAGAGCTTGTCCAATGCACATACCTTGTGCACCAGACGCTTCAGCTAGGCGTTGAATCATTCGAACGCGATTGCTTTCACCGTCAGCACTTAATGTACCTTCCGCAAGTATAGTAAATGCCAGAGTTTGTAGGGCATCGCCCGTTAAAATGGCGGTCGCTTCATCGAATTTGATGTGACAGGTCTGATGGCCACGACGCAGTTCGTCGTCGTCCATTGCTGGCAGGTCGTCGTGAATCAGAGAGTAGGCATGAATACATTCGACTGCAGAAGCTGGAGTGTCGAGTTCTTCAGCGGTGCAACCGAGCATCTCCCCTGTAATATAGACAAGAAATGGACGCGCGCGCTTGCCGCCTAAAAGTAACCCATAACGCATTGCGTTGATCAGGTTCTGATTTTGGTGTGGCAGGCGATCAAGCCAAAGGTTCAGTTGCTCGTTATTACGTGCTTGATAAGACAATAAAGTCTCGATCATAGGGGATCTCATACAATTCGTTATTCTGGTTGTGGGTTAAAGTCACTAAGTTCTGCATTTTCATCATTTTGCAGTAAGATGCTAACACGCTGTTCAGCATCGTTTAGTTTACTTTGACCAGCACGAGCGAGGGAGATGCCTCGTTCGAACTTTTTCAGCGCATCATCTAAAGCTAGATCACCATTTTCTAGTTGATCAACCAAGCCATCAAGCTCTTCGATAGCCGCTTCAAAGCTCATATTTTCAGGTTTCTTAGTAGCCATAATAAATCTGCGTTTGGAAATATGAACGAACGTTACCCTAGGCCGCTGAGATGGTCAAATGTAACCAAGAAATTTTGCTAGAAAGTTCGTTTTTAAGGGGCTTGAACTCACTTTGGTTGAATAACCTTAGCTTTATCGAGTTTATGCGCTAAGGATAAGAGCAATGTAAGCCAATAATTGTGATTCAAAAACGAAAAGTGTGATATTTAGGCCAAGAATTTACTAAAAGATCTTATAGTCTGGCCGATAAAAAGATTATCGTCGACGTAGAGCTACAAAAAAGCATGAGGAGTGCTCAGTGGATTTAGCAACCCTAATAGGTTTGATTGGTGGATTTGCCTTTGTAATCATGGCAATGATCCTAGGTGGAAGCCTCGGGATGTTCTATGACACGACATCCATTTTGATCGTGGTGGGTGGTTCAACGTTTGTTGTTCTAATGAAGTTCACCATGGGACAATTCTTTGGAGCAACCAAAATCGCTGGCAAAGCATTTATGTTTAAGGCCGATGAGCCTGAAGATCTTATCGCTAAAGTGGTAGAGATGGCGGATGCAGCACGTAAAGGTGGCTTCTTGGCACTTGAAGAAATGGAAATCAGCAACAGTTTCATGCAAAAGGGCATCGACCTATTGGTAGATGGCCATGATGGTGATGTGGTGCGTGCTGCACTGCAAAAAGACATCGCATTAACCACAGAGCGTCATGAGCAGGGCGCGAAAGTGTTCTCTGCATTTGGTGATGTAGCACCCGCGATGGGTATGATTGGTACCTTGGTTGGCTTAGTTGCCATGCTTTCTAACATGGATGATCCAAAAGCGATCGGTCCTGCGATGGCGGTAGCACTTTTAACGACCCTGTACGGTGCAATTCTTTCGAACATGGTGTTCTTCCCAATTGCGGACAAGCTTGCGCTGCGTCGTGACCAAGAGACACTCAACCGTCGTTTGGTTATGGATGGTGTATTAGCGATTCAAGATGGTCAGAACCCACGAGTTATCGATGGTTACCTCAAGAGCTACCTCAATGAAGGTAAGCGCACGATTGATGGTGAACCCGCGTAAGAGGATTTGAAGATGGATGAAGAAAATCCATGTAAATGTCCTCCTCCGGGGTTACCTCAATGGATGGGGACATTTGCTGACTTGATGTCACTGCTGATGTGTTTCTTCGTACTGCTGCTCTCATTCTCTGAGATGGACGTACTGAAGTTCAAACAGATCGCTGGATCGATGAAATTTGCGTTTGGTGTACAAAACCGCTTGGAAGTGAAAGATATTCCTAAAGGGACTAGCATCATTGCGCAAGAGTTTCGCCCTGGTCGCCCAGAGCCGACTCCGATCGATGTGATCATGCAGCAGACCATTGATATTACGCAGCAAACGCTTGAGTTTCATGAAGGTGAATCTGAGCGTGCTGGCGGCACAATGCGTGACCAAGGCAAGATGACGGGAGGCAAGTCGCCAGAGGTTTCAACTCACGACAATCAAAACTCTGAGTCAGACCAACAACAACAGCAAGCCGAAGCTCAATCGCAAGAGATGGAAACCTTGATGGAAAGTATCAAGAAAGCGTTGGAGCGAGAGATCGACCAAGGCGCGATTGAGGTGGAAAACCTTGGCCAGCAGATTGTGATTCGAATTCGTGAGAAGGGTGCATTCCCATCGGGTTCTGCTTTCCTACAACCTAAGTTTCGACCATTGGTTAGACAGGTGGCTGAATTGGTAAAAGATGTACCAGGTATTGTTCGTATTTCTGGCCACACCGATAATCAGAGACTTGATTCAGAGCTTTATCGTTCTAATTGGGACCTGTCATCGCAGCGTGCGGTGTCTGTGGCTCAAGAGATGGAAAAGGTGCGTGGTTTCTCTCATCAACGCTTGAGAGTACGCGGCATGGCGGATACCGAGCCAGTCGAGCCGAACGATACTGAATGGCAACGTAGCCTCAACCGCCGCGTTGAAATCAGCATCATGCAGGGCGAGCCGCTTTACAGTGACGAAGTGCCTGTTATTAATGAATAGCCGATACGTGTACACACGGTAACATGCAGATAGCATCGAAAGCCCAACCTTATAATGAGGTTGGGCTTTTTGTTTGCTGGTCTTCAATGATGCTCTCAGCGGTATTTATGTCGTTTTGAGACCTGCTACTTTTAATAACAGGCGGTTTAATTATCGGGTTAAAGCAACCACTCTTTTCCTTGCTTCAC
Organism: Vibrio sp. 10N.222.52.B7; assembly: GCF_041474275.1. Lineage (NCBI taxonomy): Bacteria > Pseudomonadati > Pseudomonadota > Gammaproteobacteria > Vibrionales > Vibrionaceae > Vibrio > Vibrio sp. 10N.222.52.B7. The sequence goes on from NZ_JBFRTU010000011.1 coordinate 101,774, forward strand.
TTTCTCATGTATAATTCGCGCCCTTAGATTTAGATATGATCTATTCTTGCTTCAAGTGCTGTGTAAATTCTCTAATTTACTTGGCGATGAGCGTTTTCAAAATTTTGAACATTAATGTTGTGAAAGTACTATGAAATTTATTGTTAAGCCCCATCCGGAAATTTTTGTAAAAAGTGAATCGGTGCGTAAGCGCTTCACAAGGATTCTAGAGTGCAACATTCGTAACGTTATTCAACGTCGCTGTGAAAGTGTTGCGGTATTCAACCGTCGCGATCATATTGAAGTGACGTCTGAGAGTGACCAGTACTACGCAGAAGTGTTAGAGGCTCTGACTCACACTCCAGGTATTCACCACTCTCTTGAAGTTCAACAGTCTGAATTCAAAGACTTGCACGATATTTACGAGCAAGTACTAGAACGCAGCCGTGCTGACATTGAAGGCAAGACTTTCTCTGTACGTGCTAAGCGTCGTGGTAAGCATGACTTTACCTCTATTGAACTTGAGCGCTACGTAGGCGGCGGTCTAAACCAAGCAGTTGAGTCAGCGAAAGTTCGACTTAAGAACCCTGATGTAACCGTTAAGGTTGAAGTGGCTAACGACAAGCTAAACCAAGTTCTAGCTCGTCACAAAGGCCTCGGTGGCTTCCCTCTTGGTACTCAAGAAGATCTACTGAGCTTGATCTCTGGCGGCTTTGATTCTGGTGTTTCAAGCTATCTGCACATCAAACGCGGCTCTAAGGTTCACTACTGTTTCTTCAACCTTGGTGGCCCAGCGCACGAGATTGGTGTTAAACAAGTGGCTCACTACCTATGGAATAAATACGGCTCATCTGCAAAGGTGAAGTTCATTTCTGTAGACTTTGAACCTGTGGTTGCTGAAATCCTTGAGAACGTAGAAGACGGCCAAATGGGCGTTGTTCTTAAGCGTATGTTCATGCGTGCTGGTGGTATGGTTGCAGACAAGTTCAAGATCGAAGCGTTGGTTACTGGTGAAGCACTAGGTCAGGTATCAAGCCAAACGCTAACTAACCTGCGTCACATCGACAACGTGACAGATACTTTGATTCTTCGTCCGCTTATCAACTGGGATAAAGAAGACATCATCGACCTTTCTCGTATCATCGGTACTGAAGACTTCGCTAAGGTAATGCCTGAGTACTGTGGTGTTATTTCTAAGAAGCCAACAGTGAAAGCGAAGAAAGGCAAACTGGAAGCAGAAGAAGCTAAGTTTAACTTTGAAGTGCTGGATCAAGTGATCGAGAACGCTCGTGTTATGGATATCCGTGACATCGAGAAAGAGAGCCAAGAGCAAGCGCCTGAAGTTGAACAAGTTCAAGCTGTTGCTGAGCACGCTATCGTTCTTGATATCCGTAGCCCAGAAGAAGAAGACGAAAGCCCATTAGAGATCGAGGGTGTTGAAATTAAACACATCCCATTCTTCAAGCTTTCGACTCAGTTTGGCGACCTAGACCAAGCGAAAGAGTACTTGCTGTACTGTGACCGTGGTGTAATGAGCCGTCTACAGGCACTTTACCTACAAGAGCAGGGCTTCCATAACGTTAAGGTTTACCGCCCATAGTGGTGTGTTGACCAAGCGTTAATCATTTTGCAAAGCCGTTTACTGAAAAGTAAGCGGCTTTTTTATTTTCTATTGTGAATGATTTACAGTAGTCAGACAGAGGCGTGAGTTTGGGCGTGCTATCGTCATGCTCAGCTTTGAAATTTTTGATTGATAGAAAGAGTGTGTTCTAAACGGGTTTATAAGTACCGAAGAAGTGTGAGTATCTTGAAGTATTCTGTTACTTTTTAGTGCAACTCAATGGTGCTATTTGTATGTGTTCAGTTGATTATTTGAGTGGGTGTCTGATTCTGTGATTGGCGATGAAAAATAATAAAGATTAATTAGCACAGCTATTGATAAACTTGTTGTTACATTTCTTTGCACATAAAAAAACACCGCCCATAAGGCGGTGTAAACAAATTTGACAGACAGGTCAAAATAAATACAGGAAGTACATGCCTCGTTTCAGTATAAACTGCAACAAAACATTTGGTAGAACTCTACCCAACTCGAAAAGAACGAGTTTGCAAACACAACATCGCAGGAGCTAAGCCAATTGATTCTAGAGAGAATCAAGCCGTTCAGGCTAGCTGCTGCGGGATGAAATATAGAATTTCTCTGGCTGCTAGGCAATGGACAAATTATAATGTTTCAGATAAAAAAAACTAATGCTTATTTAGAGAGTAACTATGTCTCGTCGATTACCCCCATTAAACTCGCTAAGAGTGTTTGAAGCTGCAGCTCGACACTTGAGTTTTACGCGTGCTGCAGAAGAGTTGTTTGTTACTCAAGCGGCAGTCAGTCATCAGATCAAAGCGCTTGAAGAATTCTTATCTTTGAAGCTGTTTCGCCGAAGAAACCGCTCTTTGCTGCTAACTGAAGAAGGTCAAAGCTACTTCTTAGATATCAAAGATATTTTCACATCACTAGCAGAAGCGACAGACAAAGTGCTGGAGCGAAGTGAGAAGGGCGCATTGACCATCAGTTTACCGCCGAGTTTTGCTATTCAATGGTTGGTACCAAGGCTCGCTGACTTTAATCAGCAAGAGCCTGATATTGATGTAAGAATCAAAGCCGTTGATATGGATGAAGGCTCGCTAACCGATGATGTAGACGTCGCTATCTATTATGGCCGAGGTAATTGGTCGGGGCTTAGAGCCGATAAGCTTTACCAAGAATACTTGATCCCTCTTTGCTCACCTTCCGTGCTGCTAGGAGTAAAACCATTAGAATCTCTCAGTGATTTAGCATGTCATACGCTATTGCATGATACATCTCGAAAGGATTGGAAACAGTTCGCTAAGCAAAATGGCATCGATGGGGTAAACGTTAATCACGGCCCTATCTTCAGTCACTCAACCATGGTGCTGCAGGCAGCGGCTCACGGCCAGGGTATTGCTCTGGGTAACAACGTGTTGGCGCAGCCTGAAATCGAAGCGGGTCGTTTGATTGCGCCTTTTGATGAAGTGTTGGTGAGTAAGAACGCCTTCTATGTGGTTTGTCATGAGAAACAAGCCGACATGGGTCGTATTGCGACTTTCCGTGATTGGATGCTAGCGAAAGCGCAAAGTGAACAAGAGGACTTACTCGATGAATAACGTCATCATTGATGGTGAAGACAATCCCATCACCTTTATCTTTGCCCATGGTGCTGGCGCAGGCATGGAGCATGAGTTCATGCAGTCGGTAGCCAAAGGGTTAGCCTTTAAAGGGATACGAGTGATTCGTTTCAACTTCCCTTACATGATTAAACGTGCTGAAGATGGTAAGCGTCGTCCACCTGACAGAGCGCCTAAGCTACTTGAAGCCTATCAAGAGATTATTGAGCAGGTTGATGCCGATAAGCTTGTGATTGGTGGTAAGTCGATGGGAGGGCGTATGGCGAGCCATTTGTCTGAACTTGATAAGGTGGCCGCAATGGCGTGTTTAGGTTTTCCTTTCCACCCACCAGGTAAACCCGAGAAATACAAAGGTGAGCATCTGGCTGAGTTAGCAAAGCCATGCCTCATTTTACAAGGTGAGCGCGATACCTTTGGTAAGCGTGAAGAGTTTGCTGATTTTGATCTGTCTGATTCTATTCGTGTTGAATTTATTCCCGATGGCGACCACAGCTTTAAACCTCGTAAGAGTTCTGGTTACACCGAGCAGCAGAATATTGCGTTAACCGTTGAGAAGTTATCAGCGTTTATCAAAGAGGTACTCAATGAGAAGTAAGTATTTACTCACGTTTGCTGGCATCTCTGGTGCGGTTGCTGTGATGCTTGGCGCCTTTGCAGCTCACGGTTTGAAAGCTATCTTGTCTGAATATCTGCTAGGCGTGTTTGAGACGGGTGTTCAGTACCAATTTATCCATACTCTAGCGATATTGGCGTGTGGCGCTCTGCTGCAGATGAAACTTGGCGCTAAATCACAAAAATATTTTTTCATTGCGGCAATTTGCTTTATCATCGGCATCCTTTGTTTTAGTGGCAGCCTTTATGGCTTGGCACTGACAGGAATAAAATGGTTTGGCCCTATCACTCCGTTTGGTGGTCTACTATTTATCATTGGTTGGGGAGTCTTCTCCTTCGCTGCTTTGAATATAAAAGAGGTAACTCAGTGAAACACGTACTACTTTATTGTCGCTCTGGTTTTGAAAAAGAATGTGCTGGCGAAATTCAAGACAAGGCAACACAACTGGAAGTGTTTGGTTTTCCTCGCCTAAAGAACAATACAGGTTTTGTATTGTTTGAATGTTACCAAGCAGGTGAAGCGGACAAGTTGATCAAAGAGATCGATTTCCAATCACTGATCTTTGCTCGTCAAATGTTGGCAGTGGCTGTTGAAATTAAAGACCTGCCGACCGATGACCGTATTTCTCCAATTCTTGAGGCGCTTTCTGAGAAAGAAGGTTTCCCTCGTTGTGGTGATATCCGTATTGAAACGCCAGATACTAACGAAGCAAAAGAGCTTTTGAAGTTCTGCCGTAAATTTACCGTGCCGATGCGTCAAGCGATGCGTGGTAAAGGCCTGATGACAGCGAAAGATAACGCTAAGAAGCCTGTGCTTCATTTATGCTTCATCGCTCCGGGCCACTGTTTTGTTGGTTACTCTTACCCAACGAACAACTCCCAGTTCTTTATGGGTATCCCTCGTCTGAAGTTCCCATCAGATGCGCCAAGCCGTTCTACATTGAAGCTAGAAGAAGCATTCCACGTATTCATCCCTCGTGATGAGTGGGACGAGCGTTTGGCTCCAGGTATGTGGGGTGTTGATTTAGGTGCATGTCCAGGTGGTTGGACTTACCAATTGGTTAAGCGCTCGATGTTCGTTCACTGTGTTGATAACGGCATGATGGCAGACAGCCTAATGGAAACAGGTCAAATTAAGCACCACATGGTGGATGGCTTTAAGTTTGAACCAGACCGTAAGAACGTAACTTGGATTATCTGTGACATGGTTGAGAAGCCAGCTCGTGTTGCTCACCTTATGGGTGAGTGGATCATCAAAGGCTGGGCGAAAGAAGCACTGTTCAACCTTAAACTGCCTATGAAAGGCCGTTACGATGAAGTACTGCAAGATATCGAGAACCTAAAAGTGTTCCTGATTGAGAACAAAGTGAAGTTCAAGATGCAGGCTAAGCACCTTTACCACGATCGCGAAGAGATCACGGTCCACATTCAGGCGCTTTCAAACATCTCACCGCACTAATATTTACGTTAGTGTGTCAGTGATAAAAAATGCTCCTTTAAGGGGCATTTTTTGTATCAATATTATCGAGTCACAGCGACTTAAGCGTTTGCTTCGTAACGAATATCTTGCAGGTTGAACCCTAAATCAATATCGGTTTTGAGTGCCGATACTTGCTTACATACACGAGCGGATTCGATGTGTTCGTCGAACTTCTTACGATATTTTTTCGGCAGATCTTCTGCTTGATAGGCCGCTTCGATATCTGGGTAAGTGGTCAATATCTCTTTGGCTGCTTTTGGCCCGATACCTGGGATGCCCGGTACTTGGCTTGAGCTTACGCCCGTTAATCCCCAGTAATCTGCCAGTTGTTCAGGTTTAACGCCAAACTCAGCTTCGATAAAGGGTTTATCTAACCAGCGGTGCTGGAAGTAATCTCGGATCTGAAGCGTTGGTGACAACAGTTGGCAGTAGCCCTTATCCGTCGAGACGATGGTGACGGTTTCTCCGTGGTCAGCCACTTTCTTTGCCAGTGTTGCGACGAGATCATCCGCTTCATCGCCATCAGACAGCAGTGAATCAATGCCTAACTCCCACCAAGCTTGTTGAATAGCATCAAGGCCTTTCATCAATGGTTCTGGCATCGGTTTACGATTCTGCTTATAAGCAGGAAGCACATCTGCGCGCCAGCCACGGTCTTGTAAATGGTGATCAAATACCGCGATGATGTGGGTGGGCTTTGATTCATTCAGAATCTTATTGAGAGTGCGAATTGTGGTGGTAATGGTTCTTGCTATATCGGTTGGATCCGGCTGAACAGAGTGCACGCGTCGGATGAGGTTTAAGGCATCGATAATAACAAGATGGATAGACATAAGTTTCCACTAAATAGGCAATAAAAAAGGGGCTGCTAGCCCCTTATAGTAACGTATCACTTGGTGAGTTGAAACGTTGGTAACGTAAACGCCTTAATCACGTGAGGCGATTTTATAGCAAGGCACGTAGTCGGTTCCTCCCGGTAACTTCATTCGATGTTGCTCAACAAAGTCATTCAGCAGTTGGTCCATCTTGGTCATTAGCTCTTTGTCGCCATCAATTAGGAATGGGCCGTGCTTCTCGATCTCCAGAATACCCTCTGCTTTGACGTTACCAGCCACAATGCCTGAGAACGCTTTACGTAAATTAGCGGCTAGGCTTTCTGTTTTTTGGTCCATATGAAGATCAAGCGCCGCCATAGATTCGTGTGTTGGGTCGAATGGCAGTTGGAACTCAGGCTCAATATGCAGTGACCAGTTGTAGCTGTAGGCATCACCGGTCTCTTTACGGTGAGAACGCACATCTGGCATCGCTTGTTTCATGATTTTCGCAGCGCGTGCTGGGTCATCAATCACGATCTCGTAATGTTTCTGAGCATCAGGCCCTAGAGTTTCCCCAATGAACTTATCGATTGAGCGGAAGTAAGCCTCACTCTCTTTCGAGCCCGTTAACACAATCGGCATTGGCTGTTCGGCGTTATTCGGGTGCATCATGATCCCTAAGATGTACAGCAGCTCTTCGGCCGTGCCGGGGCCGCCTGGGAAAATGATGATGCCATGTGCCATACGAACAAACGCCTCAAGACGCTTCTCAATATCTGGCATGATCACCAGTTCGTTGACGATTGGGTTTGGTGGCTCAGCCGCAATGATCGAAGGCTCGGTAAGCCCAAGATAACGATGATCGGTGTAACGCTGCTTCGCGTGACCAATGGCAGCCCCTTTCATTGGGCCTTCCATTGCACCCGGTCCACAACCGGTACAGATATTCAGTTCACGGAGGCCGAGCTCATTACCGACTTCACGAGTGTATTGGTATTCGCTGGCATTAATAGAGTGACCACCCCAACATACAATCAGGTTAGGCTCGATGCCTGGCGTCAACGCACCTGCATTTCTCAAGATACCAAACACAAGGTTAGTAATGTGAGTGGCATTAGTCAGGTTGAGCCTTTGGTTATCGGCTAAGTGCATGTTGACGTAAACAATGTCACGCAGCACTGAAAATAGGTGCTCTTGAATACCCTTGATGATTTCACCATCGACAAAGGCATGCTCTGGTGGGTTGCTTAGTTCGAGCTTAATACCACGCTCACGGCGAACGACTTCGACATCGAACGACAGATATTTGTCGAGCAACTCTTTGGAGTTGTCGGTATGGCTACCCGAGTTCAGGACCGCTAACGTACAGTTGCGATACAGTTGGTACAGATCACTAGACGCGGTTTTCTTAAGACGCTCAACCTCAAGTTGAGAGAGTAAATCCATGCTACCGGCAGGGCTGATATGAGTGATCATAGTGCCTCCTTGTTGAAAAGAGCAGGGGACGTTGAAGTGACCCTCTGGCTCGAGAGTGAGAAGCAAACGTTGAAAGTGTTTGGTTAAAGGTGGGGGAGAGTTAACCAGACGAAACGGATACGACAGCGTTGCTTGCCAAGAATGCTTGTTAAGCGAATGTTAATCATTAGCTTAGCAAACATTGAGGGAAATGGTATGTGATAAGTATTTGAAAAAATGAAATAAATTAAATCTAGGGCTGGCCTAGTGCCAAACAAGTTGGTTATTACCGCGTTGTTTTGCTTTATTTAGTGTTGTATTGAGTCGCTCTAACACTTCTTCAGGTGTATCTGACTCTTTAAACTGAGTACTTGCCGCGCATAAAGTAATCGTGATTTGTTGGTCACGGAACTTAAAGGGTAAGCGGCTTACTTGAGTTTGAATGTTTTGAATCACTTGGTGACAATATTCATCGGTTTGCTCTGGCAATAGTAAGACAAATTCTTCACCTGAAAAACGCGCCACAGTATCGGTCGTGCCTGCTTCTTTGGTGATGGTTCTTGCGATGATCTTAAGCGCTTTATCGCCGGCGGTATAACCAAAGCTATCGTTAATGGCTTTGAAGTTGTCGATGTCCAGAAGTACTACGCGCAGTGAGTGTTGTGCGCGGATCCAGCGGCGATACTCAAGCTCTAAGCGATCAGTAAAGGCAGTGCGATTGTAAACCTTGGTTAGAGGATCAAGCAGCATACGCTGAGCCTGATCTTCCAAGCGCTTACGGTAATCTTGCGTCACTTCATAGAGTGAATCTAACTGAGTCTTTCCGTAACTCATTCTCTCTATCAGAGCTTGTTCTTTTTGCTCTGCGTGGTTCAGCCTTTCCGAAAGAGAGGCGATTTCACTGAGTAGCGGACTAATCGACAGCTTTAAACTATCAATATCTTTCGCTTTATCTACCGAGCTTTGGCTTCTAGTGACTAGTTCATTTAACTCAGAGTTTAGACCTTGTCGGTGCTCAAAGTAGCTCTGGCTCTGGTCGGCATTTTGGTCTGCCGTTTTGATGCTGGACGCTAAAGAAGAATTAAGCTGATCGATGAATTGTTCAGACTTCTTACGTTCTAGGTTGGTGCCTTCAATAACCAGTTTGAGGATCTGAAGTGTTAGCTCAAGTAGGTTTTGTGTGGAAACACCAAGCAGCAGCTTCGCTCGAATATCGGTAAGCAGATCACCCGATTCACCCTCGAAGTCGAGTTCAGTGATCAGATGTTGTAGTTCGTTTGATAGGTCGGAAAGGAGCTCTTGTTCCGGAGAGTGCGCAGCGTCAGCAAAATGGGTGCGTGAGTTATTCGCCATAATCTTTATGGCACGCTCATAAATACCGAGAAGTTTCATGGCGTGGTCGACTTTCTGACTGCCATTGCATTCGGAGAAGCTAAGTAAGTTTCGTAGGTCGCGTTTGAGCTGTGCTGGAAGGCCAGTTATGCGCTGCAGCGTTTCCCCACTGTGCTTAATGCTATCGTCCAGATACCCGTTCTGTTTATCCATAGCCAACGTTTTCTGCTTAAGCATCCTTTCTAATACTGCCAGTTTTGGGATCATTGAGCTAATGTCTTTTTGCTTTTCTAGCTCTTCCCTAAGGGCAATGAGGTTTTCATCTAAATGGCTGTTACTACCAACACATGCATCACTTAAAGACGTGACGATACGCTTTAGAACTTTCTGTTCTCTAATAAACTTGAACGAGGTGTCTCTTTGCGTCAAACGGACCTGCTCCAACTGAGATTTCAGCTGGTGGAGTTGCGCCTGAATGTCTTTTTCAAGAATGCCCATAGATGTATTTATTAGCGCCGCGTAGACCGATCTCGATCATTTTGATGAAATTCCGTTACATCGATAATAACAAAACTAAAAATAAGGTCACGACTTGCTGCTCTTAACCGCTCGCAAATCAGTCATCTTTTAGCATTTTTTTGATGTTGTCCTCATTCTGGTACGAGGATTGTATTTTTATTAACCCTTGATTAATCGCATGTTTACACGCTTCTCTTATGTTACCAGTTGCAAGGCTCGCTGCGGGTGCATTATCGATAGCTTTTAGATAGACCCATTGGCTACTGCGCTCTTTGAGACTGATCTCACG